>QMYO01000456.1 GCA_003662715.1 Candidatus Bathyarchaeota archaeon
GGAAGGCGTGTCTACGCGAAGTCGGATAATTATGGTTTTGGAGCGTAAGCCTTCAAGTGCGAAGGCTATTGCCGAAGAGGCTGGAATAAGCTATTCAAATGTATTGCATCATTTGAGACTGTTAGAAGAAGAGAGGATTGTGAGGCGTGAAGGCGGAAAACCCTACATTTGGAAGCTTACTGGTGTAGGACAGCTACGCCTAATAGATGTTCCTTTACGCTAAAGATTGCTTAGATCTTTTTCTCTTTAGGAATGCTCCAAGGCTCAGAATCATTGCTATGGCCATTCCTGCAGTGCCCACTACTGGAGCTGTAGGTATGGCGTTAAATGATGTTGCCCTTATTTGAATTGTGCATTCAACATTAGCCTTTGTTGTTCCATCTTCTCCTATAAAGAGGGCTTGTACGCCCCAATCTCCATAAACATCGACTATATGCTGGCTTTGCGCATAACAGATTAAGTCGCCGCTGCTGTCGGGCCACCTTGTGCCATTACTCCAAACAGGAACATTCTCATCTCTAAATTGTTCTGTTTCATTGCACTTCCATATGAACGTTACATTTTTTACTTTCGGGTCGGTTGTACCGGCTGTTACTGTAACAACCGTTCCAAGCGGGACATTTTTACCATGATAGTCAGTGGTAACAGCGTAGCCGGAGTTTAATGCATTCCATTGCGCACTAACAACCTGAACCAGAAAACATAAAAGCAGTAAAGCTAAAGCGGCAAATCTTACCTTCATTCTTGTTATACCAAACTTAAGATGGTTTGCCAGCTTATAAAGTTATATGGAAAGTTAATATAGAAAAAATCGACCAAGTTTTACCTCCCTGATAGTGACAGCTCAATACTTGCTTTGCTTAAGCTAGAAGGTGCATTTCTCTTTTGGTCAATTAATCCCAAAATATGCATTTAAACGTTTTCTGTCTAATTATGCAGCAAATAGGTAAGGGCTGTTAATGCTAAAATCCTGGTGCTTGAATGGTTCCCAAATATATCATTTGGCAACTCTGCTCAATCCAAGGCTCCCAGCTATCGGGCTGGCATTCCATAATACTAAACAAATACTCAGCTGTGGGATATGGAGGTAAATCTATTCGTATTTCATGATGAGTACTGGGCTCGTCTTCCGTTTCTTCCCACATCCAACTTGTTAAAGAAATGTCATATACCTCTGTAAACCCTCCGAGATATCCTGGAGTGAGCCCGAGTTGAACCTTGCAGCGGACAGGGTCGACGGTGTCAAATTCAAATTGGACAGTGAAACCTTCATAAATATCAAACTCACCGCTAACTACGCGCAAGTTGACTGTATCTACTATAATCTTGGTTGTAAAATTACCGTCATATTCCTCTTTTCCCTGCCACTTGAATCCCATTCCCTCAACAACTAAATGGTATTCGTATGTTGTATTAGGTTTTAAGGGGCCAAGATTCCACACGTGATGTGTTACAAGCATATTTTTCAAAGTGAAAACTTCAGTCCATTCTCCGAGTTTTTCTCTAATCCATAGTTTAGAGTTGGCAGCGTCCCGCGTGTCGAACTCTATCAAGGCGAATGTGCATCCAGGTGTAACTGACAAATTGACAACATTTGACCAGTGGGCTGGACGTGTGAAAGTGATGTATCCTCCCTTATACCAATTTTCAATAACTTCGTTGGCAAGCTCTTCACTCCCTTTCAGTTTAATTAAATGAGATAATAATTTGCTCATAAGTTCACCGTCCTGTGATATACCTCTAAAAATTTCAGGAAGCAATATGTAAAAAGCATCTTTTAAATTCAATGCCCGTCCATGTCTTCCAAATAAGGTTTGATCAACTAATATGTAGTACTTGCCAGCGACAACTTGTGCTATGGAACACCAAAGGGCGTTTGGCGTAAATTCAGCTCCAAATTTAATACTTTGAGCTGGAAGCAGCTTAACTTTCCATTTCCCTTCACTTCCAGGCTCTAATATTAAACCATTCTCAAAATTGCTTGGGAAAATACTACCGTACTTCGGATGCGGGATAGGCGGTTCGTTAATCCACTGTGCTGGATATATATCCAGCGTGATCGGAGCGTCATTACGTATGGTGATTTCTACTTCATTTTCGCCTGTGAAAGTGGCGGTACCTGACATCAATCCATTGGTTTGACTTTCATTTATTAGAATCTCTTCGGTAGTTGGGTAGTAACTTGGGAGATCAAGCGAAAGGTAATTCTGTATTCTTCGACGTATTATTTTTAATGGACTTATTTTAAACCAGCCAAATAGACTTAAGTTTTCAACCTTCACCACTGCCTTACCATCTTCATCAGTGAATGTCAAAGCTCTCCATTCTCCGTTATGATAGTGCGCCAGTACCGCCAGCTCCACATCCGGTATTGGAATCTTTATGAAAATTGCACCCTCTAAGGGGCGGTCAACGCTAAAGTCAAAGATAGAAACGGCGTTTTCAGCCCATTCGGGGAAATCAAGGTCTTCATTAGGATCTATCTCGTTAATGGAAAAAGTTGCTCCCGGAGCGGCGCCAGGCGGCACTAAAATCGAAGTTCCACCTGGACCATTTATGATCGTCTGGCTTTCTTGCTGGAATAACGAAAACGGTATTGGAATCAGCCCGAAATAGACTCCGATCCATGCAACAATTATTATTAGAATGATAGCGCCTATAAGTAAGAGGGAAAATTTCGATTTTCTGGAATTCCTTTCCGCCATTTCCC
>QMYO01000457.1 GCA_003662715.1 Candidatus Bathyarchaeota archaeon
CTCAACCTCCTCCCTTGGCAGCCTCGTGTCTACGAGCTCGTATCCCATTTCCTCAACGAGCTTCTTGGCTTCTTCAAGCGTGACGGGGGTTCCAGCCTTAACGACCTTGTAGCCAAGCCTTTCCAGCACAGTCTTAGCTTCCTCTTCGGCTGCCTTCACCTTCTCCAGGGAAGTTTCCAGGCTGTAGCCTGCCACTGCAGCTTCAGGAGGCTTACCCTGCTGGGCCGGAGGTCTAACGCCAATTGCAACTGGTAAAGAGCCTCCGAAGACCCTTCTGAACTCGCGTTGGTACCATTTTAGGGCGTTTAATGCCTCTGAAGGCGTTATGCTTGGCGGTTTATCAACTTCTATATTCTTAAGCGCTTCCTCAAGTCTTCCTGCCTCGGGAGGTTGGCCCTTATGTTCGCTCTTCTGGTGAATCGTTTCACCACTTTGGTTCCTTTCATCACCAGCTGAATCGCTACCAGTAGGGTTCGAAGGGAAGAGAGGTTGGGGCTTAAATTCTGCCATTTCAGGGTCAGACCATATTGCGTCATAGTATTTCTGGTACTTGTAGGTGCTAAGCCCTGACTCTCGCATGGCCTTGTTAACGCTTTTCCCCTCTCTGATCAATGCCTTGAAAAGCTCCACCTTGTCCTTGTCCCCTTCTTCTATCTCCGTTCTGACGCCGTTCTGATCATCCGTTACGGCTCCGTTCTGGCATAACGATTCAGCACCGTTATGACTCATAGTAACCACCTATGGATACATAGAAGTATATCGCTTTTTAACTTTGCCCCTTTACTACAGCCCGTTCCGGCTACTAAAACGTCTCGTTCTGGTTCCGTTATTGCATCAGAACGGCTCCGTTCTGGCATCGTTCTGGCCACCAGAACGAAGTCTTAACATGATCTGAAATAGCTCTTAAGTGAATCAGAACGTCTCGTTCTGCTGCCGTTCTTGTCTCGTTCTCGCGCCGTTCTGGTTGTAGTAAATATGCTTTACTACGCTGGAATGAGGGCAGAACGCAAGATGATAATTATCAGAACGGTGGCAAGAATGGAGACCAGAACGGATTCTAGTCGCTTGATTTTCTTCTTAGCTGTTTGAATTCTATGACTTCTGGGCTCAATTCAAGTAGCCTTTTAAGCTTTTGAGCCGCCTCTACCATTTTGGCGGTTGTGCTGTAGGCTTGGACGACATTCTGGGTTTTTACGGCGCTCTTTAGAACTTCCGCGTCGAGCTTTAGGCTGGAGATTGCCCAGCCGACCCATTTCCAGCTGAACCTCACAAGCTTGAGGGGTAAGCGCTTGACGTATTTCTTCATCTTGCTTTCCAGGATTATGCTTCTGGCCTCGTCTAATAGAATAGCACGGTTATCCTCGTATGGCATGTTCCAGGCTATAAGCGAATCGAATCGCTCCTTAAACACGCTGGGATCGATGTTTTCCTCGCTTAGTTCCTTGCTGAACTCTTGCCACAGCTTCTCGTATTCCTTTTCGGTTAGGACTTTGAGCTCTGGCCTTTCCGGTTTTGCTTCGTACTCTCTGAGCCACTCGGCTTCTGCAAGTAGTTTCTCCTTTATGCTTTGCAGCCAGTCGATTATGGATTTTGTAAAGGTGTAGATGGCTATGGAATTTCTTTTCTCAGCCTGTTTTTCGGCTGCCTTAAGCCACTCCTGAATTCTTTTGGCTATCGAGCCGATTTGTTTCCAGTCTATCCGTGCCTTCACGGCCACTATGGGAACCGCCTCCTCAGCCCTCTTAATCGCCTCCTCAACCTCATGTTTAGGGGGAACGGGAATCTCAACTTTTTCAGCCTCCTCCTTTAACGTCAAAACCGTTATAACTCTTCCAAGCTTGTTGGTCACTGTGATAAGCTTATAGTTTTCAAGGGCTGTGTAGGGATAACCCATAACTATCTTGACTGTTTCGCCGGTTCGTCGCGTATTGGAATAAGCCAGGCTAGCTCCTTGAAGCCTGGAAGCACCTTCTTCTCAGGTGTTCCCACAACATTGAGGTGCAATAGGTTTATGTATCCGCGAATCTCATTCGGCACTTTCTGTTCAGAATTGTGAAGCTTATTTAAATGGTTTTTCAGTTCACTTTCGCCGCTGCTATGCTTTGGCGGTGAGCTTTCTTCTCCTGTCAAAGCCTTTGTGATTCTCCTTATTAGTGCCATTGTGGCCCCATAGTTCTTCAGCAGCGTGTTCAAGTCGCCTGTGCGGCAGAAGTCCCCTCGTCCCTGATATCCACTTTTGCAAGTCCTTCTCTTTCAACGTCCTTGAGGAAGTCGCATATCAGCATGTGAACTCTCTGGCGTAGGTTTCAACCTCCTCATCCGAGAAGGCTTGCGTCTTAATGAAGTCTGTTGCGTAGAACTTGGTGGGTGAAAGCTGAACGAAGTATAGCGCAAAGGACTCAGTGGTTTCAGAGGTATTCACGAATCCTTTATAGGGAGCCAAAATGTAGTCTCTGCCCTCAAGGCCCCAGTCTGGCTTTCTCATAAGGGTTCCGGGAAAAAGCACTATGACCCTATTTGGCGACTTCGCCTGAATACCCTTCAAGAAGCTTAGGAGTTTCTGTCCGTAAAGGGTTTCGGCCCACAATAAACCTAACTCCTAGCTCAACAAGCCGAGCAAACTCGTCAATCGCAGGTATGCGGTCCAGCACCCTGATTTTTCCTCGTATTTATCTGCCTCTGGAGATCTCGACCGTTCTGATGCCA
>QMYO01000458.1 GCA_003662715.1 Candidatus Bathyarchaeota archaeon
CTGCTACTCCAAGCTGGAAGGTCAGTGCCGTCTAGCATGCGGCTTGAATCAAACCCGCAGCCAGCAGGGGATACTGAAAGCGCAGTCGATTCGCTTGCTTGCGCGGAAAACTTTCTATGCCCTTAAACCCTAGCTTGCCAATCCGTTTCTTCATCTGGCTGAAGTGCGCCTCAGTGGGCACCTTGTCTTGGTAGCTGCAAACCTTTTGGAGATACCGGTTTCGGCGTAACCTCTTAACCAGATCCTTCACATAAGGGATCCACTCCGGATCATACTCTACAGTCTGCCTGGACCGTTCTGGTGGGTGTAGTCCCACCACAAAATAGGACGATAGGACTTAAATGCAACATCTTGAACAATAGTCTAGGAGAGCTGGTTTTTCTTCATCTACTATCAGACATAAAGAAAGGTTGTTCTCCACATAAGCTTCACCAATTATTTAATTCCCTGGGCACGTAATCTTCGATTAAAAAAGTTAAGAAGTAGCTTAAACACTCGAATACGCATTGACATATCTGTGTATGCATCATGTCCTTCTTCTCCGAATTCAACATACTCAAAGTCCTCTCCCTCCTTCTTACCTAACTCGATCAGTTTATCTCTAAACTGCCGACTTTCTTCCACGGGAACACGTGGATCATGCACGCCATGTCCAATAAGAATTGGACATCTAATGTTTTGAACAAAGTTTAGCGCACTTCTTTCTTCCCACAGCTTTGAATTTTTCTCAGGGTCGCCCATGTACATTCTGATAAAATATTTCATGTATGGTTTTGACCGTTGATAAAATGTTTTAAGATGCGAAATCCCTGCCCACGCACATGCAGCAACCCATAATTCTGGTTTCTTAGTAACCGCAAGAAAAGTAATGAAGCCTCCATAGCTTCCACCGATAATTCCTATTTTTTCCTTATCGACATACGGAAGAGTCTTCAAATAGTTTGCTCCAGCCACAACGTCTTGAAGGTCTCCGCCGCCCCAATCCATTATGTTCATGTCCTGAAAGTTTCTCCCGTATCCCGTGCTTCCCCTAATGTTAGGTTGCAACACAACATAGCCCTCATTCGCCAAAATCTGCGCACACATGTCAAAGTTTAAGAAGTATTGATAAGCTGGGCCTCCGTGAACCCTTATAAGCGCTGGAAGCGCCATGCCTTTCGCAATATTTTTAGGTTTGTATAACACTGCGGGAATTTCAAGTCCATCATAAGACTTGTACTTGACATACTCGGGCGTTACAAAGAAAGCAGGATCTACTTTCCCATATTGAGGCGGAATCAGGTATTTTACCGTTTTATGTTCTAAGTTGTATGCAACGAGACAACTTGGGATCGTTGGTGTGGTTAATGTAGCAACCAGATAATTGTCATTTAATGAAAATTGCGCACTGCCTGCCACACCAGTTGGAAAAGGTAAAACCTCGCATTCTCCAGTTTCTAAGTCGTAGATGACTGGAAAAACTTTTGCTTCATAATTTCTTAAACATGCAAGTTTCCTTCCATCCTCCGTGAAGTTTGTGGCGGTTTCTTCATATTTAGATTTACCAAGAAGCTTGATTTCTCCAGTTTCAAAGTTGTAGATGGCGGGTTGTTTTACTCCATTTGCATCAGTTGTGAACGCTAACAGTTTACCATCTTTACTCCATTCAACTACAATGTCTTGTGAACCTTCTTTGATGCTTACTATCCTTTTCCTTTCACTTCCATCGGTTTTCACCAGCCAGATGTCCATGTTTTGCAGGTTAGGCGTTTCGTTCACGTTGTAGGCTATTAGGTCATGTTTCGGGTTCCAAGAGCATCCACCCTCTGTTGGGTTCACATGGTCAGTTAATTGGATTACCTGTTTGTTTTCGATATTTAATCTGAATAAGTTAAGCTGCCCTTTTCTTGTGGAGAATATTGCTAAATCTTTGCCGTTTGGACTTGTGTCACCAGCATAATCCTGATATTCCGGAGTATATGTAAGTTGTTCAGTTTTTCCAGATTCTATGTTGATTTTGATAAGGTTATAGTTCTCATCACCGTCTTTGTCCTTGGCGAAAACTAAATTTTTATCATCCCTTGTCCAAACGAATCTGGCGCCTAAAGTTCGAGGGCATTCTCCATGGCTTACCTGCTTTATTTCCCCTGTTTTCATGTTTAAAACGTATAGTTCTAATACGCCAGTTTTATCCCAATAAAACGCAACAGTATCTCTTGAATGACTTACCGTCGGCAGATAAATTTGCGGAATTTTTGACAAATCATCAATGGTATATTTTTTCTCACCCAAACCTTTAGCCTCCAGAAAAAAAGAGTTAGAACATCCTTATTTAAAAAAGTATCGCCCTTCTCGTTTTACTATTAAAAAAACTTGATGGTTTTGGCGCAGTGCTGGAGTGAGCTATCTTTCTCTTCTTAAGAAACTTTCTGGATATCTATTCTGCTTACGACTATCGCTTCTGGAGTTGGCTGTTACTTTCCCTAAAGCAATAAATGATCGAAGTAATAAGAATTGGAAAGTCTGCGAGAAACAATGATAGGTGAATTTACGGCCATACCGTATAAGGAAGAATTGTTGAACGTGAACCTATCTCAGCGAATATGTTATGCACTGTCTGTGCACAAGCTTGGTTTTGATTACTTGTTTTTTTGGTTAGAAGCAAAATCGGAATTCTAACGGATTTGCCCACATGCGGAGGCATAGTGGCCCTAGCATTATGA
>QMYO01000459.1 GCA_003662715.1 Candidatus Bathyarchaeota archaeon
AATTTTACAAAACAAAGCTAAATCAGATACCCCCTATAAAATTTTAAGGCACACACAATAACATATTCCAATACCAATAGAAGATTTATCCGTAAATAATATTTGGAAGTAAAATTATTTTATGTTGGAGAGAAGGGATTGTTAAGGAAAACTGCTTCTGGAATAATGCTGACACTGCTGTTTATAAGCATATTAACGTTGGCTTTTAACATTCAACCAGTTAAGGCGTGGACTGGAACAGTTTATATACGGGCTGATGGAAGCATAGACCCGCCAGACGCTCCAATAATAACCTATGACAATGTAACCTATACTTTGACAGATAATATTACAAGTTCGGCTGACGGGATTGTGGTGGAGAGAAACAACATCGTAATCGATGGCGCTGGCTACACACTTCAAGGGTCTGGAACTTGGTCTAAAGGAATATATCTGCTTGGAAGAAGCAACGTAACAATCAAAAACACAAACATCAAAGATTTTCGCTATGGCGTACAGTTCAATTCGACATTTCACAGTATTCTTTCCGCAAACAACATAACAAGAAACGTGGAAGGTGTCAGACTTGACTTCTCTTCTGGTAATGCTCTTTCTGGAAACAGTATAGAAAGAAACGAGCATTTTGGCGTTTACCTCTGGGAGTCTTCTCACAACACTATTTCTGGAAATTACATAGCGGATACCTACGGATACACAGATAGCAAAGGACTTGTCTTAAAAAAGTCGTCTAACAATGTTGTAGATGGAAACATCGTTATAGGAAATGACTATGGGGGTATAGTGCTTTTGGGCTCCAGCAACAATATAATAAGTGCGAACAATGTTACAGATAACGGCGATTGGACCGATGATTACGGAATTGAATTAACCTATTGCTCAATATGGGAAGGCTGCTGGCCCACGAGTTACTCTGATAATAACACAATCATCGGAAACAACGTAACAAGAAACACCA
Source organism: Candidatus Bathyarchaeota archaeon (assembly GCA_003662715.1). Next base: position 956 of record QMYO01000459.1, read on the forward strand.
GCGGAATCGGGCTATGTGCTTCTTGGTACAATAACATAACTGCAAATACCGTTATAAACAACAGTGGCAACGGGATTCATATGGAAACCTCCAGTTACAACACTCTCAGAGATAACAACATCGCTGGAAACAAGTATAACTTTGGGGTCTTTACTTTGCTCGATTCAGGCGTTTTTAGTCTTTCCACTTACATCCAAGACATCGACACCACAAACATGGTGAACGGGAAACCCGTCTATTATTTGGTCAACCAAAAAGGCTCAATCATCGATTCCTCCGACATAGGATATCTGGCACTTGTAAACTGTACAGACATCACCGTAAGAAACCTATCCCTTACAAATAACGGTCAAGGGTTGTTATTGTCCTTCACAACCAACTCGACAGTAGAAAACGTAACTATAGCTCACAATAGAGTAGGTATTCACGTCCTGAACTCCGATGTGAACAATATAACTGCAAGTAATGTAACAAAAAATGTATGTGGCATCAACATTTATCGTGCTTCGTTTAACAACATCACAAGAACCAGTCTAACTCAAAATAGTGGTTGGGGCGGCATTTTGATAGGTAGGCTTGTCGCTGGTTTGGCTCTTTGTGCGACATCAAAGACTGTCACGTCTGAATACAACATCATCAGCAATAACACGATATCAGACAACAGAGGATATTTGGGGAGCATCGTTCTTAGCAACCCCGGGACAAAACATACCATTATCGCTAACAACAACATAACAAACAACGGGTATGATGGAATCCTGCTGGAGTGGTATTCAAACACCAATACTATAGCTGGCAACGATGTATCAAACAACGCATATGGCATCATGTTGGATCGTTCTTCAAACAACACGCTTAGAAGCAACAGCATGGCAAATACTCATTACAATTTCGGGGTTCAGGGCGGAAGCATTTCAGATTTTGTGAATGATGTTGACGTTTCTAACACTGTTGACGGTAAACCTATATATTATTGGATTAACAGAATGGACAGAGCAATTCCAGCAGACGCTGGCTATGTAGCCCTCGTAAACTCATACAATATCACCGCCAAAGGACTAAAACTGAAGAATAATGGGCAAGGAATATTACTCGTCAACACAACAAACTCACAAATAATAAACAACAACATAACAAATAACAGGGATGGCATAGGGCTTCTAAATTCCTTCTATAATACCTTATCCAACAACAACATAACTAACAATTATAGTGGTATCTGGCTGGTTTCCTCTTCAAACAACACTATATCCAGCAACAGTATAATCGACAATGATTACTGTGGCACAGGCCTCACAGATTCATCAAATAACAACACTTTGACTTACAACAGCATAATAAACACCCGCTTCGGCATTGGAGTATTAGATTCATCACATAACATTTTCTTTAGCAATAAGATAGCACACAATGAATATGGTATAGACCTTGTGCGCTCCTCAAACAATACCATTTATCATAATAACTTTCTTGACAACACAGCTCAAATATACATTGAATACGGTGGTTATCCTAATGTTTGGGACAACGGCTACCCTTCTGGCGGAAACTACTGGAGCGACTATACGAGTGTTGATGCTGATGGCGATGGAATAGGTGATACTCCTTACATTATAGACACAAATAATCAGGATAGGTATCCTTTGATGAATCCTTGGGGTAGTGGCACACCAGTAGCCAGTTTTGCTTGGTCTTCAACTATTCCAGAAGTAGGTGAGCTTGTTACTTTTGATGCTTCAGC
>QMYO01000460.1 GCA_003662715.1 Candidatus Bathyarchaeota archaeon
ACCATGACTATATCGTCTATTCCGCAGTAACCGTCGCCAGTAATATCATAAGGCCATCTAACCCAAACAGTTCCATCCGTAAATACGTTGTTAGTTGTATTTTCATCCATAAGCATAAGAGGCCAAGCGTGGGCGCCTATAGTATAATTTCCGGGTGGAAGTGAAAAGTCGAGGGTTTTGCGTTCCAAAATTATTTCTTCATTACCTATAACAACTTTGATTTGGAAGCCTTCCACAGTTACATTACTTACTGGTGAATCTCCCAGCTTCAACTCGCCGCACTCCCCATTTTCCGTTATGAAATAGAGAGAGCCATTTCTTGTCCCTACTACGTATAGTCCATTGTCGTAATCGACGGCTGTGAACACGTTGGGATCCTGCGGGCAGACGACTTTACGGCTCATAATTAGATTTCCGTTTAAATCTTTAAGGTATATTTTGCCGGCAGGTACAACTATAAGGGGTGCACCTTCAATATCCTCGTTTTGACATATCAGAGATGTATTATCCCCCGTACAGTTTAGCTGGGGGCCTTCATAAACTGGACAGGGGTCTGTCGGTAAACGGGAAATCTCTTGGAATAAGAAAGATCTTGGAATAATTGCAAATGTTACAGTTTTAGTTTCATTTTCTAAAAGCGATATCTCTTCTACTTCAGAGACTAGAGATGAGTTAAAGCTTATACTTAGATCTGCGGTAATAGGCGGGCCATCATTTGAAACAGTAACTGAAACCATTACACCATAGTCTATGTGGAAAATGGGTCTAGAAACATTTAGATTAACCACAGCAATGTCTGGTGGTCGTCCACCCGCGCAGATATATATGAAAGTTAGGTCTGCTTCGTCTACGACGTAGTCCCAGTTAACATCCGCCCTTGGATCCCAGTTTGGATGGCCTGGATAGGAGCCATAAGCACGTGCTACCAAGATAACATCCCTTATATCAAATTTAAAGTCGCCGTTAACGTCACATTGTGAGGTAACCTTTAATGGAAACGTGTACACGTCCAGTAATGTTCCGTCCTCGTAGGCATAGCAACTTAAATAATGTTGTCCAGGATTCTCAAAACTGAATGTATAGGGTCCAAAGACTACATAGTCAAATGGGTCAATAGTTATTGGCCCCGAAATAGTGAGAAGGTACTCTTCATCGGCATAGACATCGACATAATCTATTGTTATGGGCCCTAATTCTCCGTCCGTCTTACTTCCTACGTTTACCAGCTCTACATAAAACTCAAACGGAGTAGCAGGATGTGTTATTTGCTGTACAAAGATATTTTGTTTGCATGGTACGTTAACCCAGTAGTTCGGATTCTTCCTCAATACAGCAGTGACAGCCTCCGGATCCCATACAGTGAAGTAGTAGGGCCCGCATCCCACCAATGCCTTTAGATCCATTAGGCCTGATGGCGGCGGATCACCTGGACTCCAATCGCCAACTTCTTCGGGTATTGGTCCCGTATAGTCGCTCATCCAGTCTTGCCAGCTGATCTCCCAGACCGGATCGTTGATTGTGTCGCGTGTTGGATGCCAGTCTGGATTGTAGATATGTTTGGGAAACAACAAGGCCATTTCTGAAAGTTCGTATACAATCCATTGACTTGTAATATTAAAGTATGCAACAACTGTAAATGGATCTAGTACATCTGACCATGCATAATACTTCCAGATGCCTTTGAATCTTGGAAAGTTTTTCATGAATTCGAAGGAAAAGTTGATGTCTTCAGAAGTCACAGGCCAACCGTCATGCCATTGAACGTCGCTTCTAATTCGAAAAATCACCTTTGTACCATTGTATATGCCCAGTGGTGGCCAGCTGAAGGTTTCCATCTCCCAATGTACTGCTATCCATGGTATGTCCATTAGCTGTGGATTAACTGCGGTTAGGGTGTCCATGCACCTGTCCAGTATCCAGATTTCGTAGGCTGAGTCCGCCCAGCCTGGATGTAGGTAGTCTGGCTCTACTCCTAGGTTATATTTGACTGTTCCGCCTGTAGGTGAGGATGCCCAGTGGGCTAGGTTCCATGTCCATCTATTGTCGGCGCCCACTCCTTGCATGTTGATTACGTTTACTATGGCGTCCGGTGTATGTGCTCTCCAGATACACCAATAGATTCTATGGTACACATATATGTAGGGCACTAATTCTTCTGCCAGTAGTGCTTGGGCATCCAGGCATGCCTCAAGCTTTTCTTCAAAGTCTAGACCCCACTTGACTGTTTCTAGCAGAGCATCTAGGGCATCATCCTTTATTCCTGGGCTGTTATAGCCCCATGGCATGTCTAGGCTGCTGTGGAAAAAGTCATATATAAAGTCTGGAAACCTATCAAGATGCCAGCAACCAAAATACAAGTCAAAGTTACGATAGTAAAACGCATCTATGATCAGCGTGTTGAAGGGTATCGGGTCGTTAAAGAAGTTGCAGTTTGTTACGCCTAGGTAGTTGTCGAAGAAGTCGTTCCATTTATCTACGAATTCTTGGGTGAATGCTACTGATGTGGGTGCTTCAGATGGCGAGAGTGCGTGAATTTCGTCTCTTACTGGTACGCCGTTTGGCTGGTATAGTATGCCGTCGCTGATGTAGAAGCCTGCGTCTTGTAGTATTTGCCATGCCCTGGTGTAGTTTCCTCCTGGCTTTGTTACGTAGGGATTATGCCAGATTCCCAATGCCTCAGGAATAATCGTGTAGG
>QMYO01000461.1 GCA_003662715.1 Candidatus Bathyarchaeota archaeon
ATATATTACCATATACTATATAAACCTTTCTAGATATGGGTAGTTAAATACTCCATTAGAGCCTCTTGAACAATTTTAGTGAACGATTTACCGGTTTTCTTCTTGTAAATTTCCACCAATGTTTCCAACTCTTTAGTTAAATATACTGTATGGTACCCCATAGGTTGACACCTTACAACACTATACATGTGTTTCTAATATATTATATATTATATTGTATATATAAATATAACCGCTCCACATTAAGTATTGGAGATAAAAATGTGGCTAACAGAAGTTAAAGAGCCGAAACTACCTGATGACGTCAAATACTTCATTAACGAGATAAGAAAAGAAGGATATATGGTTCCATGTAAAATAGCCTTGCAAATTCAAGGTCCAAAATATAGGATTGTAGATATCTGCTACAAAAAGGAAAAAACAGTCAACTATTCTGATGTAGTTAAAGAACCAGACATTATAGAGTGCGATAATGAAATATGTGCATTAGTTGTTGGAGACTCTATTAAACTTGTTTTTGAGAGAGATACTAGAAGGATCCATAAGCCAGCCAGAGAGGTAGCTTAAATGGTTGAACGATACTGGAGGATTCTTGGAAGAAAATACATGTACCATGCTAAGGAGCAGGATAAGTGGAAAGGCTTCGTAATGGGATTTGTCCATACAAATTTAAGATCCGTAGACGGTGATAGAAGGGTTATTGACAAGCTCCTATCTGATATTCCAAGCCCGGAAGAAGCATGGTGCCCCTTAGAGTATTCGGAGTATCGGCCTTTCGGCCTTTCTAGAGCGCATTTAGTGTCTATTTGTGAAAACGCAAACACGTTTAGAAGAGTGGAGCCCGCTATTAGGTATTGTGATAGGGAGAGGATGAGAGAGTTTAAGCTTAAAGGAGTTGATGTTAAACATTTAGGATATAAAGGAATCGACATGACGCTTCTTGACTGCGGTTGTGAATTACCTGTTGTGGACATTCATTTGGCAAGATACTTGTTCAAGAAAAGGCCGGAGTTTAGAAAGTTGTTTGAACGATTCGGCATAACTAATCCGTATAGTAAGGAGTTTAGGAGAAGATTTAGAATAATGCAGGTTAGTAGGAGATCATATGATGAAATGTGGAGAATAGCTATGGACGAAGCAGCTGCGGAAGGTATGCCTCCTGGCCAGTGGCATGTTGCAGCATGGATGAAAGAAAGATTCTACAGGGTGTTCCCTAAGCTAAAAGACTATAGAAGGTACCGTGTTGCCAGAATCTATGTTTCAAGGCTGTTTAAGAAATCCTAATGTCTACCCCATGCTAAATGTTTAACATTAGTGTCTACAACAACTACTTTACCTAGCTGTTTCAGCTTACGGTAGAACCTTATTTCCTCCTCTAGTTCAAGCAACCTCCAATTGCCTTGGTCCACGGTTAGGTCAAATCCTCCAACAGCAAAATAGGCCCATTTCCTAAACGCTGAAGCACGTCCTGAAAGCCTGCTACCGTAGTGAGCTATTTTCACCGGGTATGCTAGAACATCCCAGAAAAGATCCCACGATGCTGTCCCGGCAACAGCAACAACGTCCGGGTCCTTGAATGGCTCCGTTATTTTCTCAATGTAGTTATAAGGATAAATGGTGTCCGCATCGCATGAAACAATAATGTCCCCTCTAGCATTAACTATTCCTAAATGTCTTGCATGAAGCTTCCCCCTTGGCGCGTAAAGAACCTTGTCAGCTAAGCTGTAAACTTCCTGGTCGGGGTTTAAACAACCATCTACAAGAATTATCTCATAACTTCTCCTGTCGAGACTTTGACTATTTAGGCTACGTAAACACATAAGCAAATACTCTCTAGGCTCACACCACGAAGGAACAACTACGCTAATCATCAACACTAAAAATTACAGTTCTTCCTAATAAGCGCAACCAATATTAGAAGTAAAAGAACAATCACAGACACTATGAACAAGAAAACATAGGTGAAGACAAGTCCAACAGCCTCCCAACTTAAAGGAGATACCCTTGAAAGAGCATGTAAATTCCAGAAGGTGAGGAAGAGGAGGATGAAAAACCAGATTAAAATCAAGATAGATGGCCTAATTTTCGTTCTTCCTCTTCCCCCGCAACATGTTTTTCATAATCGTTTCCACTATTATTTTTGCTGACCTTGATGCTATATTTCTTACTGGCTCCCCACTAGGTATTGTTAAGAATATTACACCATTAGAGTATTGAAGCTCCAGATGCGTAATATTTTCAGGATCTACACCATAATAACTTGCCATCATTTTCACTATAACCTTAGGAATAACAATACTATATGACCTACCATGTCCAACCCTATGAACCTTAACCTTCACCCTTACCACCCTTCTCTGTTTCTTTTAATGTTTCCTCTACGCAGAACATGGTGAAGTCTTCTAAAGCATATAGGACGTTTGTTATGGCATAAACCAGTATCCTGTAGATTAGCCTCTTAGTTGCATCCGTGATTTTCAAATCCTTCTTCGTTCTAATGAAATCTGTAATGTCGGACCCTATAACTGCCGACACTAATATGGCTGTTGAAGCGAAAACATTCATAGGTATTGTTGGTATATTGCATTCATCCATAATCTCGAGCAGTTTCTTCCTAGTATCTCTAAAGTACTCGGTAAGCAACTTCATGTACTTCTTATTCCTGATTAAGTTAGTAACAGTTC
>QMYO01000462.1 GCA_003662715.1 Candidatus Bathyarchaeota archaeon
AAAGATATCCTACAACTACAATGGAAGCGCTTACACGAACTACCTTGGTAACTACTGGGATGATTACAACGGAACAGATGCAGACGGAGATGGAATCGGAGATACTCCTTATATCATAAATTCCGATAATAAAGACCTTTACCCATTGATAATGCCTATTGAGTATTACCAAACTTCAACATTTTTAGGAGGTAACGCAAAATGACGCTGAGGGTGATGAAAATAAGCAAGATAGAAAAGATAGGATTGATATTTGCTGTTCTATTCGTAGCTTTGGCATTCGTAAGTGTTGGCATTGCATCTGCAGCCACGATTTACGTGCCCGATAATTATCAAACGATTCAAGAAGCGGTGGATAACGCATCCGCTGGAGAAACGATTATCGTTCGTGATGGAACATACATCGAGAATGTAGATGTGAACAAGCGGTTGACAATTCGATCTGAGAATGGTTCGGATAAAACAATTATTCGAGCGGTAAATCCATATGATCATGTTTTTGAAGTAACAGCAGGTTATGTAAACATAAGTGGTTTCATAGTGAAAGGGGCAAGTGGCCAGCAAAAGGCGGGAATATATCTTGGAAGCGGTGTGGACCACTGTAATATTTCTAATAACAACGCATCGAACAACTATTACGGCATCTACCTGTATTATTCGAGCAATAACGTCTTAACCAAAAACACAATGTCTGGGAACGATTACAACTTTGGGATTAATGGGCGGGGTATTTCTGACTTCATCCATAATATAGACACTAGCAACAAAGTAGATGGGAAGCCAATTTATTACTGGATCAATGAACAAGATCTGCAGATACCAGGTGATGCAGGATTTGTGGGGCTTGTAAACTCCACAAATATACTGGTAAAAGACTTAACGTTAGCGAAAAATGAGTATGGAATGTTGCTTGCCTATTCAAACAATTCATGGATAGAAAACGTCACCACCTCAAACAATAAGTGCGACGGCATTTACTTGCATTATTCGAGCAGCAACGTCTTAACTAACAACAACGCATCAAATAACTCCAACGGCATCCGTTTGTGGTCTTCAGACAACAACAACTTAGCAAACAACAATGTAAACTCAAATAAAATCAATGGCATCATCTTGCGTTATTCGCGCAATAACACGATTACGAGCAATACTGCAAACTCGAACGAAAATAACGGCATCTATTTGTGTCATTCGAGCAACAACAGCTTAGCAAACAATACAATGTCAGGGAACAGCTACAATTTCCATGTTTCTGGTACGACTCTTTTTTACTACATCCAGAATGTAGACATAAGTAACCTCGTAGATGGAAAACCAGTCTATTATTTGGTCAATAAACAAGATCAGCAGATATCGAATGTTGCAGGATATGTAGGACTCATAAACTGTACAAATGTAACAGTGAAAGATTTAACATTAATGAAGAATGGGCAGGGAGCGCTGTTTGCATACACAACAGGTTCGAGGATAGAAAATGTCACTGCATCGAACAACTGGTGTGGTATCTATTTGAAGGATTCGAGCAATAACAATATCACAAATAGCACGATATCTTATAATAGGAAGGGTATCTATTTGAAGGATTCGAGCAATAACAATATCACAAATAGCACAATATCTTATAATAGGAAGGGTGGCATTTACCTTGGGTATTCCAGCCATAATACCATTGCAAACAACGATGTATTTAGTAATGAGCCAGATCTTGGTCCTGGTTGGTGGGTATGTGTAGGTCATTGGGGCTATGGAATCGAGCTTTTTCAATCTTACAACAGCATCATAGCTAACAACAAAGTAAAAAACAATTGGGATGGGATCTCTCTCCGATTCTCCCGCAATAGTATCCTGGTAAACAACTACTTATATCATAACTATTTTTATGGCACTCGCCCCTCTGGATACTGTAACGGAATTGAACTTCAGGCCTCAAGTAACAGTATCATACTAAATAATACTGCAATTTCTAATGAAGATGGGATTGATGTTACAAATTCTAATAACTGCACCGTAACAAATAATACTGTAGTTTCCAATGAGTATGGAATTAAACTTAGTGACTCTAACAACTGTAAAATAGCAAATAACAGTGTATCAAGCAATTCCAAATATGGAATTAGGTTATATTCTTCTTCAGACAATGTCGTCTATCTTAACAATTTCATAAACAACATCAGAAGTGTCAATTCTTCCTTTTCAAATAATATCTGGAACTCTACTGAAAAAATACACTACACGTACAATGGTAGCAAATACAAAAACTACCTCGGTAACTATTGGAGCGATTACACCGGAAATGATACGGACGAAAATGGAATCGGAGATACCTCTTACAGGATAGATGGAGACAAAGACAACCACCCCCTAATGCAACCCTGGCAGAATTACTTCCCAGAAGAAAACAAAGCCATAGAAACCAAAAACCCAAAACTTGCTTTTTCCGCATACTACCACCCAACAAACATCTCAGTAAACCTCAGCGTGCCGCCTTATCCATTACCTTTGAACTTGAGTAACGTCACAAACATCGATGAGATAAATACTGAGTTCTGGTTAAATGAAAGACAAAAAGAACTATTGAGAACAAACGGATTTGTAATAACGGATTATGGGTATGTGGACGACATCGGAGCTCCTTACGAAGACATGAAGGAGCGTGACATTCCTATTTTTGTTACCACAGATA
>QMYO01000463.1 GCA_003662715.1 Candidatus Bathyarchaeota archaeon
TAAGGGCGTGGAGGAGGCTGCTCGTCAAAATGGCTACAGCATCCTTCTCGAGGACACAGGCGAGGACTCTGAAAAAGAAGCGACTGCGATCCAAACTATGTTAGCGGAAAGGGTGGATGGCCTTCTTATCACCCCCGTTCAGTCCGACAGTAATACATTAGAAGATGTGTTAAAAAGCAAAATTCCCACAGTCCTTATGGGACGTTATTTTTCTGATTTAAAGTTACCTTACGTAGTCACTAATGATGTTCGAGGAGCGGCCCTTGCCACCAAGCATCTCATCGATCTTGGACACAGAAATATTGCGCATGTGGGAGGTCCGCTTCATATTTCAAGTGCGCAGGATCGGCTTTCTGGTTACAGACAGGCGCTTCAAGCTCACGGCATTCCAATACGCAAGGAATATGTGTTGATGGGGGCTGTAACGCTCGAGGACGGATATGAAGTAGGTAAAGAACTCTTGAAGCTTAAACCATTGCCCACGGCGGTGTTTGCTTATTCCGACTTTGTGGCTATTGGTCTTATGCAATCCCTTTTGGACGAAGGTTTGCGCATTCCGGACGACGTTTCCCTTGTTGGATACGACAATATTACCTTTTCAGCATATACGAGAGTTCCTTTGACCACAGTTGAAATTCCTAAAAGGGATCTCGGACGAGAGGCGGTGCAAATGCTTGTGCAATTGCTGAAAGGTGGAAGCGCTTTAAAAAGTCGAGAAAAAAAACTGCCGGTAAAGCTTGTTTTAAGGCAATCAGTTAGAGAGGTTGTCAGTGAAAGAAGGCAATATGCGGGCAGGCTCAGACACAATAGTGGAACTGATCGCGGGTAATCTCAGGCCGAGTGATAGCGTTTCCGGACCAAGAGCGGACTTAATCAACGAAAAATACCATGATGGGGGGGGATAAATGTAAGAATTCCGAATAAGGCCTTGACCCTTTAACAAAGCGTAAAGGAGGTGAAGTATGCAACGAAGTAAGTGTGTGTTGGGTATAATTGTAGTGTTTTGCCTAACTGGATTTGCTGCACTCTCGGAGCAAATCACGATAAAGTATGTTCACTGGAACGCCCTGCCTGAAGATCCATACAATTATGTGGAGGCTTTCGAGCAGCAATATCCACAGTACAAGATAGACTTTACTCTAATTCCAGAAGCAGAATATCCAGCCGCCCTTCGACAGATGGCAAGGACAGGCACCTTACCTGATGTGCTTTGCTTGTGGGAGCATGACATGCTAGAATTTGCTGAAGCTGGCTACATCATACCATTGGATCAATATGTGGCCAAGAGTGAAGTCGTCAACCTGGAAGATTTCATTCCCGCAGTGCGCAGCCTGGTGAAACTGCAAAAGAGGCTTTATGGTTTGCCATGGTGCTATGCAACACATTTTCTTTACTACAATAAAGATCTCTTCGACAAAGTGGGAGTGCCATATCCAGACGACACTTGGACCTGGCAAAATTTCGTCGACGCTGCCAGGGCTTTGACCGATCCGGAAGCTGGGATCTACGGTTGCGACGCCATTGTTTTCCATGGAATCTGGTTCGATCTCATCGGGACCTTCGGTGATCCCATAATCGATGAACAAGGTCGGTTCGCCATTGGTGGGTGTGCAGAAAAGCTCCTCAAAGGATTGTACCAGTTAACCAAGGAAGGCGTTATAGCGAAACCCGCGGCTCTAGCCATGGGGGCTACCGCAGTGGACCTGTTTGCAGCTGGAAAGGCTGCTATGGCCTTTAACGGGAGCTGGATGGTTTCGCAATATAAAGATATAACCGATTTTGCGTGGGACATTGCGCCTAATCCCTTGATGGTCTATGACGGTTATGCAAGACGCTATGCTGGGCTGCATACCGGGTTCTTTGCTATAAATGCCAAAAGCAAGGTGAAAAATGCCGCCTGGAAGTTCATCGAGTTCTGCCTTAGCCAGGAAGGACAGCGCTTGATTTCCGAAGCTTATGCGAATCCTTCAGCACGCTTTTCGGTGATGGAGAGAGGCTACCATGAAGTGCGTGGCCCAAAAGGGCCGACGAACTGGGAAGCACTTTGGATACAAGCAAAACATGGGCATTGGGGTTATACTCTTTTACCCCCCAAGTTATGGATGGATACGGTTGAGGACTTTTATTCGGTAATGCTGGGCCAGCTATCCCCATCAGAGGCGGTGCAACGGGCTATAGCGCGAGCGCAGGACGTCTTGGGTCCGGACAAGGTTGCTCCATATACCCCGTGTGTCCCTTAAGATCTCTGGGTTGAGTTGAAAGGATGGGGGCCAGTAGGGCCCCCATCCTTTCTTGAACTAATGAACAGGATGAGTTATCGAAGCACTTTGGCTGCTTACCTGTTTTTATCGCCTTGGGTAATAGGGTTGTTGATTTTCGTTGGAGGACCTATAGTTGCCATTTTCATCCTAAGCTTGACTAAATGGGACTTATTGGGCTCTCCTACTTGGATTGGTTTAAGAAATTATATAAATATGTTTCAAGGCAAAGGAGATTTTTGGTTAGTATTTGCAAATACACTTATATATACAGTAATAGGCGTGTTAGTTTCTGTCGTTTGGGCTTTATTCACAGCTTTGCTTTTAAACCAGAAGGTTCCTGGAACGGGCTTGGCTGGAGCCCTCTTCTTTGCTCCGGCGGTCGTCCCATACATTGCCACAGCGTTTGCCCTTCAATTGATA
>QMYO01000464.1 GCA_003662715.1 Candidatus Bathyarchaeota archaeon
CAATTAGAAAAACTTGATGAATTTGTAAAAAGGAGGATAGATATAGCTAAACTTTATAGTGAGGCTGTTCAAAATTGTGATTGGTTAAAGCCGCAAAAAGTGCCAGAAGGAGTAGTGAATACTTATTGGACGTATGCAATGAAATTAGAAGGAGAAGATAGAGGGATATCCTGGCATCACTTTCGTAAGGCATATTTAGAGCACGGAGGAGACCCCTTTTACGCAGCGTGGAAATTAACTTACATGGAGCCTGCTTTAGCAGGCATGAAATTCAAAGAAAATAACATTAAGTATGAAAAAGGATTATGTCCCATAGCAGAAGAAATACAACCAAAAATGATTCAACTAAAAACCAATTATGGTGACATGGAATACGCTAAAAGACAAGCGTTGGCATTAGAAGAAACTATAAAAAAAATTGATGGACTTAAAAAGGGGTGAGAGAAGATGATAAGAATAGGGGTGTTGCATGGGGCAATAGAACCCCCTAATAGTAATTCTAACGATAGCTTGATTTTCGAGCGAGGGAAAAAGCTATTAGAACATTTCTTCAATAGCGAGATATATAATTTCAATTACATCGTAAGGAATAAGCCTTTTAAAGGCGATTTCGATGGATTGATTATTTTAGGAGGCCCGCTGATTTCTCGCACCATACATGAACAATCGAAAAACATAATCGAATATATAAAAGATAAGAACATCACAATAGTCTGTCTTGGACTTGGGCTTTCAGGAGAAAACTTTAAATCTGCGAAGAGCTATTTTCTTGATATCGAATCTATTTTATTCTGGAAATACGTTTATGGAACATCAAAGTTATTTTCTGTAAGAGACAAACTAACATATGAAGTACTAAAACAGTATGGCATAGACGCAGAGGTGACAGCATGCCCGGCATTATTTGATATAGATGGAAAAGAACAGACACCTACTACAAAAGAAATAAACAAGATATTGGTATCTATTCCAGATTTGACTGCAAAGTCACTTTCTCATATGAAACTTTTTTACTTAACGCTATATTTCTTGTGGTACTTGAAAAGAAAACTCCCCGACAAGAGGTTAGGGGTAACTTTTGTTCACGGATACAGTTTACCCCAAAGAATCATCAAAAAGTTTGCAGCAATGTTGGGCATAAAAACGCATGATACCTCAAAGAGGAGCTTAGACGCTTTTCCTGAATTGTACGATTACGATGTTCAAATAGGAACAAGGCTACACTCAACCATATTTTTCTTATCCATAAATAAACCATCTTTTTTATTCAATGTGGATATGAGGACAGAAGGATTTTTAAAAACAATTGATGTACCAAGTGCTAGGTACACAATTTCAGGAATTAAAAATCTTGTTAATATGCTTGCGGACAGAATTGCAGAAAATGATTTCGAAAATTTTAATAATGTCTCCAGCGATATAACAAGTCTTTATAGCACAATGAAAAATTTCCTTAGAAAAATATATTTATTTTATAATGAACGGTAATTGAGTTGGTTAAAAAATCCAAAGAGAGGGAAAAGAATAATTTAGAAGCACTTACGAAAGATGCTTTTGATTGTATTTTAGAGAAGATAGAAAGCAACATAGAACCTCTAAGAGGAAAATTTCCTCATGTATCCAAAAACGGATTTTGGGAAACAAAAGAAAACACTTCTGACGACTTCTGGACACTTGGTTTTTGGCCGGGCATGCTCTGGTTGGTTTATATGGAAACAAAAAACAAAAAATATGAAAAATTAGCATACGCGTGGATGCATTTACTTGAGCACAGGAAGAATGATAGTGATCATGACTTAGGATTTGTATTTTATCCTTCTTTTGTTAAAGGTTATGAGTTAACTGGTGACATTCATTTAAGAAATGTGGCTTTAATTGCCGCTGATTCTTTACTCTCTCTTTTCAATCCGAAAAGTAATTTTATTCAAACACGACTTAAAGAAAGAGGGATAGCAGCAATTGATACCATGATGAACTTATTTTTATTATGGTGGGCTTATGAGGAGACTAAGGATAAGAGATATTACGATGCGGCTTTTAAGCATTCTGTCGCGACCATGAAGAATCTGGTTAGAGATGATGGATCTACCGTTCATGCAGTCAAATTTGATCCAATGACCGGAGAAATTATAAGAAAATTTACTCTTCAAGGATATAGCGATACATCTTGCTGGTCAAGAGGGCAATCTTGGGCAATATATGGATTTATAGTTGCTTATGAAAAAACGAAATATGATGATTTTTTGATTACTGCGAAAAGAGTTGCTGATTATCTTATATCTCATCTGCCAGATGATTATATTCCTTATTGGGACTTTAATGATCCTGAGATACCAAACGCAGTTAAAGATAGTTCAGCCGCTTCTATTGCCGCTTCAGCTTTGTTAGACCTTGTTCGATTTGTGAAAGAAAAAGCAGTTGCAATACGATATAGGAAAACGGCAAGCGAAATATTGCAATCGCTCACAAAAAATTATCTTGCAAAAGATAAGAACAAGCCTGGGATTTTAATACATGGTTGTCTTGACAAGCCTATGGGTTTGGGTATTGATGGTTGTACTATATTTGGTGATTATTATTATATGGAGGCATTAACAAAAGTAATAAGAGGATAGATTATTTCAAACACAACGAAGCCAGCATAAAATTATTTGGAAAAAATGGGTTTAAATTTGAAGG
>QMYO01000465.1 GCA_003662715.1 Candidatus Bathyarchaeota archaeon
AGCTACATCCCTCAACAATATTTTATTTTGAATCGCCAAAAGAATATAAGAAGTTTGTGGCGTCAAGTTTTCACCATGTGTGTCTTCTAGCCTCACAAAGCGAGACGTGAGATTTAGAGTTAGAGACACCTCTATCACGAAAACACACTAGTACCTAAATCCAGTATACAGGTTACAGATCATCCATTAGCCGTCTTCCGTTGTTTTGTCGTCGTTGGTCGCTCCGTCGTTCGTTTTGTTGGTTGGCTTAAAATTTAACCCCTACAAGAACTTGAGATGCCTGAAAACTCTAGAGGCTTATTATACAGCAAAAGTTTTATGAATTGATTCGCTTGTTACAACATAGGGAGTGATCGTAGTTGAAGATCTTAGTCTTGGGTATTGGTAGACAAGGTTCTGTTGTCCTATGGGACTTGATGGAAAGCGATGATGTAACCGAGATCGTTGCTGGAGATATAAACTTCGAGAGGACATCGCAATGGGTTGCCAAGTTGAAACAAATTGATAGCAGAGCTGAGAAAATCGAACCGATGCGTATCGATGTAACCGATATGGGTCAGGTCAGAAATATTCTGAACAGAGGGTTTGATGTTGTCTGCGATTGCTTATTATGGCATTATACTATTCCGGTGGCTAAAGCATGTATAGATTCAGGCGTAAATCATGTGGACCTTTACTCTACGGATGAAATATATGAGCTTGACAAATCTGCGAAGGATGCGGGAGTAACTGTAATACCTTCTTGCGGTCTTGATCCAGGGTTGGATCATGTGTTACAGGGATACGCTGCTAGAAAACTGGACAAAGTTGAGAAGCTGTTGTTGTATTGTGGTGCCATTCCACAGAAAGGAACACCCGCGTATAATACGCCGTTACGATATAGAATTACATGGACATTTGCAGGGGTCATAGACGATTTGATGTCTCCCGCAACTATTCTCAAGGACGGGAAAGAGATTGAGATAGTAGATAAACTATCGGACCCTGAAATAGTTATATTTCCAGAACCAGTTGGAGAAACTGAAGCATGGTGGGTAGCGGAATATCCAAAAAAACTTATACAAAGTCTTGGGCTGAAAGATGTTAGAGAATCATGGTGCAAAACCGTTCGCTGGCGAGGTTGGTGTGAAGCTTGGAGGCAATTAATCGATCTACATCTCGTAAGCGAAGAACCGATAAAGATAAAAGGCACGGAAATATCCCCTCGAGAATTCTTAAACGAGTTGGGTGAGAAGTATTTAAGGTATGACTTCGAGGCTGGAGATAGAGATCTAGTTGTTGAGAAAGTAGATGTTATAGGCCAAAAAGATGGCGTAGATGTTCAATATTCTTATTTGCTGATCGATTTCTATGATGAAAAAAAAGGTTTAACAGCGGTGCAAAGAACAACATGCTTTACGAATTCAATAGTATGCCAAATGATTGGGAGAGGGGAAATCAAAGAAAAAGGGGTTGTTAATGCTGGTTTAATTGGATGGAACACCGAGAATGCTAAGAAATTCTTTTCTGAACTGAAAAAGAGGAACATAGTCTTTACCGAATCAGTAACAAAACCACTTGATTAATTTTTGCATGCAGCAATGAATAAAAATCATCCATTCTATATGGCTGAAGAAGATCAGATATGAAGTGATGAGAGATGGTAGGTTTTGAAAAACCTAGTTTAATGCCGTCGTTTCGTGTTTTATCTGAAGATGCGCTTGAAGCAATTCATTTGGCATCCCTTGAAGTCCTAGAAAAAACTGGTATTAGAATCCATCACAGTGAAAACGTTCTGAAAATGTTAAAAGACAATGGCTGCACCGTTGATTTCGAAAAAGGCTTAGTGAAATTTCCATCCTATATTGTTGAGGAGGCGGTGAAGAAAACCCCGAAAACCTATGTTATGTATGGAAGAAATCCGAAGTACGACTGTAAGCTTGATGGAAGACACATCTACTTCACCACAGACACTGAAACCACCAACGTAGTTGACCTTTCAACTGGAGAATGGAGACCTTCAACTCTAGATGATTTGGAAAAATTAACAAGAGTAACAGACGCTCTGAGCTCCTACGCCGCAGGCGGCCACATCACAACCGCTTTGGATAAACCGTATCATGTCCGTTGCTTGTACGATTACGCTGCTGCCTTAAATAACACAGAGAAGCCCATTGGATGGGCTGTTTATCCGCCTGAACTGGCAATGCAACTCACTGACTACCAACTTGAGATAGCCACCGCGGCTGTTGGAAGCGAGAAGAAACTGAGGAAAAGACCCATAGGAGGCGGCGGCTTCTGCACAGAATCACCACTCAAGTTTGAAGGAAGATACGTCGAAACCACATTGAAACTTGCTAAGCTCGGTTTTCCCTGTACAGTTGAAAGCTTTCCTCTTGGCGGAGCCACGGCGCCCATAACCTTCGCTGGCTCCCTTGTCCTGACAAACGCTGAGATTTTGAGCGGCGTCTGCACTATCCAACTTGCAGTTCCGGGTACCCATATAAGCGTTGGTTATCAGATGGGAAATCTAGACATGAAGACTGGTTTGTTGGGACATGGGCCAGAGGAAGGGCTTCTATGTGCTGCCGCGGTTGAAGTCGCCAGATACTACGGATTTCGCTTAAATGTAACCAGTTTTCATACAACCTCTAAAATGTCTGGGGCTCAAGCAAGCTATGAAAAGACGATGAGC
>QMYO01000466.1 GCA_003662715.1 Candidatus Bathyarchaeota archaeon
AGTAATAGAACCTCTAAGGTCAACGCAGAGGCCTGAAATGAAGATTCTTCCCTTCGTCGTCCTTCTTGAACACGAGCCATCCATCAAATTGAATGAAGAGTTGGAAGGCTTTGTTTGGATTTCGCTAGAAGAACTTATCCAACATAAGGGTATGGTCAAATTTAGTTTTGGAGAGTTCCCTGCTTACATTGTTGGGAACACAGTCATTTGGGGATTAACGTATAGAATTCTCGAGAAGTTTATTCACCTTCTTGATCATTTACATTAAAGTTTATTTACGATGGCCCGTGCACTTGCATATCCAAGTTTTTCGAAATATAAAGTTAGAAAAAGAAAGTTTACAGGAGTATCTTCCGTAAGTCTAGAGTTCTGGCGAACTCGCTATTTTTTGAGGAAGTTCCTTGTTTATCTGTTCTATTATGAAATTGCTGAGGTCTTCTAGGGAAACACGTCTAGTGCCTCGCTCATGGGAGATTTGCATTTCCACACCGTTTCCTTGAAATACGAAACGGAGCAGATAATAATCGAACTTTAATGGCACGCGTCTTCCCTCTTTTAGAGCATGGTAACGGACAACGCAGAAAAAGTCGAGCGTCGGCAATGCTTCTTTTGTGATGCTTTCTTGAAATCTTTTCAGTTCCTCTTCATCTAAGTAATTGAAAACGACGCCTTCAGCAGCTCCGAACTCGAAACTGACCTCACATTTTGCTGAGAAGAAAGGTGATAGAGCGTTTAAGTCATATTTTTCTTGATTCAACCTATGGAAAACATGAAGAATAGTCTTTTGCAACTTCTTTTCTGTGGATTGATGAGTGAACCTTGAAACATTATGGATCACTGTTGGAAAGTTTTCATAATGACCCAGCAACCCTAACCCTTAACTGTACATACGGTTATGACCGTTTCATTTTTATTATCCTTTCAAGGATTTCATCCAACATAGAAAGAAGCCCACTCAACTTTTGCAACTCATTAGGGTTCGTTTCATTTTTAATCTTTTTCTCAATCTCCTGTAATTTCACGAGAACAGTTGACTCTAAGGTGCTGAGAAGCATAGGGCTCGCTGCCTCTGCTGGTGAAGTTCCCTCCTTTACAACAATCACACGTTTTTGGCACTGAGCGCACCAGAGCTCTCCACTCTTCAACTTGAATAGAGGCGAGGAGCATGCGGGACAGGAAAACTGTGTGAGAGTGGCGCCTTGCCTGAGCAAGTCCGCCATGGATTGGATGGGTTCTGTGTCTTTGGGCAATTTTATGCTCCATCCTATTGGATAAATGTCTCTTTGCTGCTAATTTATACCTTCCCTTTTTTTTAGAAACTTATTTGTAATATGTATTCTGGATTCATCAAGTCTATATGTGTTTCACGAGAATTTACTGATGAGTGAAAAATGTTTCCATCTGATGCTGGATTAAAAAGACCGAAAAAGCCAAAGAGACTCAAACAAGACTTGAAGCGCATTTAACAAGCCTATCTTCCACTTTTATTTTTTTTGGGAATTCTTTCAAAACATATCTGTGAAGGTAACTGCTAAATGTCAATAATAACAAAGTATAAACTAGCGCTTAGATAATAATGGATAAAAAGGCATAGCCTAGCCGTTCTGTTTGGAGGCTTCTATACATGGTGCGTAAAAAAAAGTTGATGGAGTATGAGGAAAGAATAAAACAAGCATTATCTATTCTTGGACAGATTTCTGAGGACACCACTACGCCTAGAAACATAAGGAGGGCTGCGAAAGAATCGATGGATGCTCTGCAAGTAATGGAATACAGTCCAGCGGTGAGAGCGTCCAACGCCATATCCCTTCTTGACGAAATTCTACAGGACCCCAATATGCCGCCTTACACTAGGGTGAAACTTTGGAATGTTATGAGTCTGCTTGAGGCAATCAAAGATTAAACATTAGTTAAGGATCAAAATCCCATGCTACGTCACATCTAAATTCGCGGTTGACGGAATGTTTCGTTAGCGGTAAGCCTCTTTGAAATTAACAAAACAACTGCTCCACTAAAACATATATTGCACTTATGACATGTAGTTTTGGGTCTTCGGAGGACTATACCATTGCAGTTTGATGTGATAATCGTAGGCGCAGGTCCAGCCGGTATATTTTCTGCTCTCGAGCTGGCTGAGAATACAAAGCTAAACTTGCTTATTTTGGATAAAGGTCCCGACATCGACAAGCGCAAATGCCCAGCAAACCGAGGATTAGGATGCATAAACTGTGATCCTTGCACGCTCCTGTCAGGTTGGGGAGGTGCCGGCGCGTTTAGCGATGGGAAGCTTACTTTATCCACCGAGGTTGGAGGCTGGCTCAGCGAGTACTGCCCCCAAGAAAAACTCGCTGAACTCATAAACTATGTGGATAACATTTACTTGAAGTTTGGAGCGCCCAAACGCCTTTATGGAACTGATCTCGACAAGATTGAGGAGATCGAGCGGAGAGCTTCCTTTGCTGGGCTGCAGTTAGTTTCTCAAAAAATACGCCATTTAGGCACTGAGAAATGCGCTGATGTGCTTCGCAAGATGCGTAGTCACTTGAAAGGTAAGGTTGAGGTTAAAACTAGAACTGAAGTGAAAGGACTTTTGGTAAAAAACCGTAAGGTTGAGGGAGTGGAAACCACTAAAGGCGAAAAGATTTACGGAAAATACGTTATTGTAG
>QMYO01000467.1 GCA_003662715.1 Candidatus Bathyarchaeota archaeon
AACATACACTTATGGAACCCAAGTTCAATTGAACGCATCTGCCGAAGTTGGATGGGATTTCAGCCACTGGAGTGGAAACATCACAAGCAGAGATAACCCCTTAACCATCATAATCACTGACAACATGAACGTAACAGCGCATTTCACTCTTAAACAGTATGTGATTAATGCTTCGGTTAGTGGATTGGGCGGAACTATAACGCCGTCTGGCTTAGTAACTGTGTATTATGGCGAAAACATAACCTTCACCATAATACCTGACGTGGGATATCACATCCTCGACGTAATAGTTGACGGTGAATCCAAAGGACAAATCTCCAAATACACGTTTTATACAGTGACTGCAAACCACACTATAACTGCATTCTTTGCTCCAAACGAATACACGTTAACTGTGAATGTTTCTCCAGAAGGAAGCGGAACAGTAACACTCAACAACACAGGACCATACTACTACGGCGATGCTGTTCGATTAACAGCTAATTCTAATGCTGGGTGGTACTTCTCCCGATGGGAAGGGGATATTTCTGGAAGCCAAAACCCAATAATCATAATTATAGACGGTGATAAGAACATCACAGCAGTTTTTACTCAAAAGGTTTATACATTAGATATTGTCATAATTGGCAACGGTTCCGTCATTAGGGAACCAAATAAAATGTTTTATACTGATGGCGAAACGGTGACATTAACAGCCATAGCTAAGTCCGGCTGGACGTTCAGCGGCTGGGGCGGCGACATCTCTGGACTTACAAACCCGATTGCCATCACCATGACTGAAAACAAAACAGTTACAGCTACATTTACCATAAATAATTGGTGGTGCCGTGACTGGCAATACAGAAGAAAAATAATAATTAACCACACAAAGGTATACGGAGAATTAACAGACTTTCCGGTTCTGATTGAAATTGTCGACAGCGGCTTAATAGGTAAAACTCAACCTAACGGATACGATTTCGTTTTCACTGATGCAAACAATGCGAAACTTAACCACCAAGTAGAATTCTACGACAGCGCAACAGGACACTTAATTGTTTGGGTTAAAGTTCCATATTTGTCCCCAACCGAAGACACCATTATCTACATGTATTATGGTAATCCAGAATGCGAAAACCAGCAGAGCCCAGCTGAAGTTTGGGACACAAACTACATGTTGGTTCTTCATCTAAACGAGGAAACAGGCACACTCTACGACTCTACCATAAACGGAAACAATGCAACACCATACAAAGGCGTACTTCAAGGCGTTACAGGCAAAATAGACGGGGCAGTCACCTTCGATCCAGGCCTCGACTACATAGAGATTCCGCACAGCGACACTCTTACAGGCTATACGGAAGCTTTCACTGTGAGTTTTTGGATTCGACTAGAAGATACAAGTAGACGACAAACAATATTATGCAAGTATGATACAGCTGGGAATATGCGCGGCTGGCAAATAGAATATGACCCGCTTCACTGTCCAGATAATCCATTCTGGTTATTCGCTTCACAAGATGGAGTAACATATAGTCAATGGTGGGCTTCATTTATACCTAAAAATAACACCTGGTACTATATAACCGTGATTTGGCAATCAAATGAAATTCCAAAATTCTACGTCAACTGCACGCAGGTTTCCACAATAGGAACAGCTACAATATCATCAATCTACAATAACGTAGGCGTTCCACTTTGGATTGGAAGAAATATTTACGCTGTTAGATGCTTCAAGGGTTCATTGGATGAAATCCGTATATCCAATATAGCCCGCTCTTCAGAGTGGATACTTACCGCTTATAACAACCAGCTTAATCCTATGACATTTTATAGTTTAGGAGAGGAAGAAACATTCCAAGAAAACTGCATACTAACAGTTCATGTAGATGGCTATGGATCGGTAACAGTAGCCCCTGAGAAAACAATCTACACACAAGGCGAAAATGTAACGTTAACAGCCACGCCTATCGAGGGCTATGAATTTCAAGGCTGGAGCGGAGACCTAACAGGCACAGAAAACCCAGTAAACATAACAATTACCAAAAACATGAACATAACAGCACATTTCACTCTTAAACAGTATGTGATTAACGCTTCAGTTAGTGGACTGGGCGGAACAATAACGCCGTCTGGCCTAGTAACAGTATATTATGGCGAAAACATAACCTTCACCATAATACCCGACGTGGGATATCACATAGAAGATGTGATAGTTGATGGCATATCCGAAGGACAAATCTCCGAATACACCTTCTACACAGTGGATGCAGACCATACCATAATCGCGGTCTTCTCCCCTGACCAATAAACACCCAATAGACGCCCCCGCATGATTTTAAGCAACTAGAACAATAGCGCTCAAAATTCCCCCCAGTTAAACGTTTTATAAGGTTTGGTAGAATAGCGCGGAGCGGTTGACAGTGCCTTTTCATGTCATACAGCACTTACATCACCTTTTTCGTGTAGCATATTATTTGCACCAGTTAAGGGGAAATTTGTGGTTAAAGCCTTCTATTTTGAGAAAGATGCAAAATAAAAGGCTTAGGGCTATTGTCAAACATGCCTACAGTAATGTGCCCTTTTATCATAAGAAGTTTGAAGAAGCCGGAATTAAGCCAGATGACATAAAATCCGTTGAAGACTTGAATAAAATACCCTTAACCACCAAATTGGAG
>QMYO01000468.1 GCA_003662715.1 Candidatus Bathyarchaeota archaeon
GAACAAATGATGAAACTGGAAATTCCCTACGACAAATATTTTGATTATATCATTGAAACCTAATTTCCATCTTAAGAAAAAATAGACAAATATGATCTGGGCTTCGAAGTTTTCACGCGTCGTTTACCCTAAGTATCCGTCTTTTTGAAGTAGAACTTTTCTTCGTTTATTACCTTTACACTTAACTGGCAGTTCTTCTCAAGCGTTTTAAGTAACCTTTGTGCTGTAAACAAATCTATCCCAAGGGAGAAGGAAATGTCGACTGCACGGCAAGGTCTCCTCTCCAAAAGAGTTAAGACCTCTTTCTCTAGAGATTCGTGCCTCAGCCACATTACATGTTTTCTTCTCCTGTCATGTTTACCGTAAACCCAGAGTTTTTCTTTACCAAAAGTTTCTGAGAGTTCCTTTAATACTATTTCAATCTGACTTTGCGAGGGAGATTTTACGAAGCTCTCAGACGGCGGTCTATACGGAACCTCTAGTTGCACTATGTCAGGATTTACGTCAAGTATTGTGTCTATCAAGTTTCTGAGAGGTTTGCCCTTGATGTTCGTGACTTCTCCATTTTCTGTCCGCAGAAGCATCACTTCTAGAGCTAAGAGACCCTTGATTTCACCTTTTAACTTCTTGATAGACTCAACAATTGTTTCTATATCAAGTTTCTTGTCTGCAGGTCTATTAATAAGCTTAAAAGTTTCATCATCACCAGCATCCAGTTTCGCCACCACCATACTAAACCTAGAAAGGTTTCGCCTAACATCATCCCTGTAGAACAACGAAGAGTTTGTAAGTATAGCCATGGGCAACCCACTAATTCTATTTTTCACTTCATCTGCTATCTCACCAAGCTTTGGATTCAACGTGGGTTCCCCTGTACCTGAGAAGGTAACGATATCTACAGTGGTAAGGTCTATCCGTTTCAACACATCCTCCAAGTCAGCCAATACTTTGTTTACGCTGGCTAAAGGTTCCCTAATCATCTCCAACTCTGAAACATGAATCTTTGTCCTCCCAAGTTGACAGTACAAACAGTCGAAAGTACACTTCTTAGGTGGCGTGATAACATCTATCCCTAGAGATCTGCCGAAACGCCAAGAGGGAACAGGTCCATAAACCGTAGAATGGCGCATCCTTATCACCAAGTATATTTAAAGGTTTTCTTGTCCTCTAATTACTTAGGGCGAGTAATTACGTTCGGAAACAAATGGGAGAATACGCAGCGGCCTTCCTTCAGTGAGGGCTTGAGCCGTTTTCTTTCTCGCGCTTTGTATGAGTCTCCAGACGGTTCCTCTAGAGACGCCCATCCTTTCTCCAGCCTCCTCTTGAGAGAGCCCTTCTAAGTCTACTAGTCTAAGCGCCTCTAGTTCGGCTGATTCGATGTAGATAGGTTCTGGATTTCCTTGAGGAGTTGGAGTGAATTTGTCTACGGTCGGAACCTTTTCTATACTGATTGGTTTTGGAAATCTTCCTTTCCTGCCGCGTCTACGTCTACGTCTCCATCCCATTTTAAATCATTTAGTTATTCTCAGCGCAACTTTTATATATTTCTGTGCATTATCTCATAATTAGTTTGTGTGCATAATCACAAAAAAGAATCTCGGAGGTGAAAGAAACATGGGTTATAACTGGAGAGGAAGAGGCGGAGGCTGGCGTGGACCATGGCCAGGAAGAGGACCCTTCAGCTACTTGCCACCTTGGCAAAGACCCGGTTGGCTATACGGTAGAGGAGCATGCTGGTGGCTGCTTGCGCCATATCTTCAAACACCCATTCCACAGACATCTACTACTGTGCCGCCAACGGTTCCTGCAACACCCTTTATGCCTACATTGACAAAAGATCAAGAGAAACAGATGCTAGAGCAACAGGTGGCGGATCTGGAATCGCAGCTGAGCGCTATTAGGAAGAGACTGAGTGAGCTGAGAAAGTGAGGTGATTACATGTATTCCTACGCATATCCATATTGGCTGCGGGGCAGGTGCAGATGGTTTCCATGGTTGCCAAGATGGTGGTGGTCTGGCATATACGGGCCTATCACACCCTACACAGCAATGCCTAAAGAACAAGAAATAGCCTTGTTAGAGAGTCAAGCGAAATGGCTGGAGCAAACGTTGGAGCAAATCAGAAAAAGGTTAGAAGAGCTTCATGATGACAGAAAAGAGTTGGAAGAAACCATTGAGAAAGAGGAAGCTAAATGAGTGTAACTAGAGTTGCCATTGGAACTATAGGCAATAAAGGGCTACATGACCAAGTCTCTGAAGCATTTGCCAAAGCCAAAACTTTCACGCTTGTGAATATCGAAGACAACAAAGTTAAAGATGTAAAGGTAGTGAAGAATCCAGCCGCTTCAATGACCCACGGAAGAGGACCCGTTGTGGTCCAAGCTCTGTTGGATCATAACGTAAAGGTAGTGATTGGGAGCGAGTTTGGCCCAGGTATTTCAGCGATGTTCGACAAGCATCGGATACATAGAATGAAAGTTAAGGCAAAAACACCAGTGATGGATGTAGTAAAAGAGTTTGCATTCAGTTTCCTCAAGCTCTGTATCGACTAATATTCGAAAACAGTCTTTCTGGTTGGTCAGAAAAAAGTTTTGCGCGTGCGAGGATTTTTCCATTCATAAAATAAACGATGGCGCCCTGATCTAGCTCCATTAC
>QMYO01000469.1 GCA_003662715.1 Candidatus Bathyarchaeota archaeon
GTCATAAATATTAGTTGTCCATAGCTTGCATATTCCATTAAAGCTTCAATCATCCCTTTATCATGAACCAGCGGACTTATAGGATCAATGTAACCAGCAATCGTCGGCTTTTTCCTAAGCTCCTCTTCGCCACCTACTAAAGCAGCGGCTATTCGAACACTGTCATGTGCAACACTTTTTCCATAAGATTCTCCAAGAATACATTTTGACGTGTTCTTCACAGCTATTGCGACGCTATAGATATCAGCAACCTGCTCAGGAACATCAGACAACGAGGCAGGAGGATAGTTTATACTAATGTTTTCTAGCGCGTCAATCAGCCTAACTTGTTGCTCCGCATCCTTCTTGGTGGGAATACGACACTCACCTGTTTCCAAGTCTATAATGTTCACGCTGCCCGATCCTGGACCAAACTTGGTTGGTTCACCTCCGATTCTAATGTTATTTTTCGGGTTTCTCGCATACCAAGTGAAGCTCTTCGGAGTTTTGGACACTGCTTCTTTGACGAGATAGGCTGGAATCTTAACGAGGTTCTTTTTGTAATCCACAATAGCGCCGGCTTGGTCTAAAAGCTTGAGAGCTTTCTTTTCTCGAACTATCACTCCAGTGCGCTCTAGGACTTCAAGAGTTGCAATATGAATGTTGTAAATTTCATCTTTACCGAGGATGTTCAAACGATTTCTCTTCAGGAAGGATTTCATAGGGATTACCTGTTCACTTTCAAGGAAAATATGATTTGAAAGCCTTGTGTTGTATATAGCTCTTTGGTTATTTGTGTGCACTGCGACAAAAACTTAAGTCGGCACCATGTAATTATTTGTTAAATAACATGAAAAACGGTGAAATATCATGAGCATTCAATTCGGGTATAACATCATATCGCTTTCTGCTTTAGACTCTGTAAAAGCCGGTGTCATGGCAGAGAAAGCTGGTTTTGACTCTCTATGGATTCCTGATCACTTCATCGAGGATGGAGCTCTCGTAGACCCTTGGAGCGTTATGGCTGCCATTAGTATACAGACGAAGCATGTCTTCTTATGTACTGGTGTCACTGACACGCAAAGATGCCATCCCGCCAAGACTGCTCAATCCGTTGCGACCATTGATGAGTTGAGTCGTGGTCGAGCTGGACTGGGAATTGGCGCTGGAGAGGCAATGAACATTGTCCCCTTTGGCATTCCTTGGGATAAAGATCCCCGTGATAGAACGCAGAGGTTGAGGGAAGCTATTGAAGTTATCAGGCTTTTATGGAAGTCTTCGAAGGAAAATACAGTGAGTTATGACGGTAAGTTCTTTCGGTTGGAAAAGGCGTGGCTTGATCAGCATCCAATTCAAAAGCCTTACCCTCCAGTCTACGTTGGGGCTCTCTCATCCACTCGACTGCTTAAGCTGACTGGGGAGATAGGTGATGGCTGGTTCTCATGGCTGGTTACTCCAGAAACTTTCAGTGAGCGCCGAAAGAAGATAAGGAAAGCTGCAGAAAGGGTTGGAAGGAAGTTTGAAGATATAGACACTGTTGCCACGATCTATACAGCGTTCACAGATGACCCTGAAATTCGGAAGCAACTTATGGAAGTAGCCAGAATTGACATTCTTACCTCTGACTATTATGGTTTAAGGAAGTTAGGAGTCGATATTTCTTTGCCTGAACAATATACCTACCAGTATCTTGCAGTTCCCGAGAGATATTCCCCCGCCGTTTTGAATGCGGCTTATCAGATACCTGAAGAAATAGTTGAAAAATATGTGATGATTGGTAGTGTTGATGATTGCATTGAATTCATAGAACGCTTCGTTAAGGTTGGAGCTCGACACATAGCCATCTGTGACTTAATGATTGATGTAGCTGGGTTATCTGGTGTTAAGGAGACTTTGGAAATTTACGGAAGCAAAATTATACCTTACTTCAAAGAGCAGAGTAAGAAATAAAGAAGTGGAAAGTAGAAAAAATGTCGTTCTTTCTATATTTATTCTATAATTGCTGAAGTCAAATCCTTAACATAGCAAAAGATATATGAGTTCTTTCAATAAACCTTCGAGAAGGTGGGTATTTGAGAAACATATTAATCAATGGATTGAAACAAACACCCCTTGAACAACAAAAGTTGGAGATTGTTGAGAGAAAGGGGCTCGGTCATCCAGACTCAATATGTGACTGCATAATGGACAACCTCTCCGTAAAGCTTTCTGAAGAATACTTAAAGAAGTTCGGCGTGATCATGCATCACAACGTTGATAAATCCTTGCTGGTCGCTGGAGAAGTTGAACTAAAGTTCGGCGGGGGACTAGTGAAGGAGCCTATGCGTCTCATATTCGGCGACAGAGCAACCGTTGAAGTTGATGAAGTTAGAATACCCGTAACGGAAATCGCTGTTCAAACAGCGAAAGAATGGTTTAAAGAAAACCTTAGGTTTGTAGATCCAGAAAAGCACGTGAAATATCAGGTGGAGCTAAAGCCTGGGTCTGCGGGGCTTACAGACATCTTCAAGAGGAAAGGACGAATTATTGGTGCCAACGACACTTCAGCGGCAGTGGGATATGCCCCTATGACCAAAACGGAGACTATTGTCTTAAATACTGAACGATACGTGAATTCTGAAGATTTCAAAAAGAAGTTTCCAGCGTCTGGCGAAGACGTGAAAGTAATGGGA
>QMYO01000470.1 GCA_003662715.1 Candidatus Bathyarchaeota archaeon
GGGGAAAAGATTGCTGAAAAAGGAGCGCAGACGCTATTTAGCCTTGGAAATTGATTCAGAGGAAACTTTTAGTTCGAAGGAGCTTATGAATGCGCTTTGGAGTGCGGTTTTAAAGCTTTACGGGGAGTATGGTGCAAGTAAAACTGGTTTGGCTTTGATTAATTATGATGCTGAAAAGAGACTTGCTGTAATACGTGTAGTGCATATTGCGGTTGAAAACATTCGGGCAGCCATAGCCTCAATAACAAAAATTTCTGAAAAACCCGCTGCAATCCACGTTTTGAACGTTTCGGGAACAATAAAAACCTTGTATAAAAAGCTAAAGAAGTAGCCTTAACAGAAATCTTATTCTATATCTTCTCCCTTTATCTCTTGGGGGATGATGTTGCCGTCCCAGACTTAGGTCTTAGTAAATTGTTATTACTGTTGTTTTGTGTTTCTTCTTGTGGGTTTGTTTGTTTTTCCATTTTTATCATCCTCATTCATTATTAGTGGTGTGGGTATATAAGCATAGAGAATGTTGACTGCGTCCCTAAATCATCATTTAGAGTTTTAATATAATTATGAAGGGAAAACACTTATGTCTAGCGAACTAGGGGAAAGTGAGCGTCCGACGAATAATTGAGGAGGAGACAATATGTGTTTTAGCAGTTAACTTAAATGGAGAATTCGTCTTGAGGGGGTGTGGGAAAGTTTGAAAACCCATAGAATATTTTTCTGGTCAATATAATGCTTTGAGGGGGAAGCGTCCCCCCTATGGGTTTTCATGTTCTCTTTAAGCTTTTGAACAGTCCTCTCAAGCTAACCTTAAAACTTTTCTCATTAGCTTGCTGAATCAAGGTTCCTAATTTCTCTAGGTCTAGGTCATCAACATTTTTTCCTTTTATCCTAATAGTTCTTGTTTCCTTTAGCTTTTCAAGACAAATCCTGTATACGTTTGCGGTTTCTAGATTTGCGTCATCAAAATCTTCAGCTAGTGCCTCTAAAAGTGCTATTCGTTGCCACTCTCTTTTCGGAATTGGGAGTTCTATAACGATTTCTTTTTCTAAGGGTTTAATTGTATGCTTTCCAGTTTTTGCATGCCATATTCCGTGTTCACTATACACTTTTCCCATGTACTCAAGAGTATTAAGATAGCTATGAACGGTGGTTCTATGCTTGCCTAGTTTTTTTGAAATTTCAACTGCTCTAATACCTTTTGCACTACTTTGTAGCACTATATTGTAGCATTTGTCTAAATTCTTCGTGAATTCATAGTGTTTTTTGTTAGACATAGTAGCTACACAACTGAAAATACAAGGTAGTAGCTACATATAGGTTGTGGTTAAAATGAAAAAACACTGTGTTGTTAGGGGTGAGGCTTATGGGTTCTTCGCATAGGTTAAAGCGTAAGCGTGGAAAGTTGCTTTCGTGTTTTTTCGATGATGATGTTTTGTGTAGTTTCCGTAAGAGTGAGAAGTCTGGAATTATGAATAGATGTTTCAAGTGTCCTTTTTATAAGAAGTTTGTTGAGGAAATGGAAAAAGAAGAAGAGGATGCGCGCGATTTTGAGTTAATGCAGAGGGATTTTGAAGCTTTTTTGAAAAGGGAACAGGAGAGGATACGTAGGGAATGTGGGGGTGGGTCTGATGAATCTTGAGGCTTATAAAAGGTCTTTGGCTCAACGTGTGTCTTTGAATCGGCAAATTTTACAGAATAAGTATTGGTTTCTTCCAGTTGATAATAAGGGGCATGAAGATTTTGTTCCAGTGGGTCGTGGGGTTAAAACTTCAGATTGGTGCGGTAAGTTTAGGGGTCTTATGGTTTGTAAGAATGTTGATGCTCATAAAGGGGTTGTTGTGAACGGCGTGGATTGTTCGAATAAGGTAGCTGTTCGTCTTCAGCATTTTTGGTGTAAAAACTCGTCTTGTCCAGTTTGCTTTATTCGTGGTTGGAGTGTGAGGGGTGCGAAGTTCATTGAGAATCGTCTTAAAGAGGGTGTTAAACGGGGTCTTAGTAAGATTGAGCATGTTATAGTTTCTGTTTCTAAAGCTGACTATGATTTACCAGAGTATGTTTTAAGGAAAAAGTGTCGTGAATTTTTGAAGGCTTGTGGTGTTGTTGGTGGTTGCATGATTTTCCATGGTTTTCGTATTGATAGGGAACGTGGGTGTTTGAAGTGGTCTCCGCATTATCATGTTTTAGGCTTTGTTTTGGGTGGTTATGACCGTTGTCGTCATTGTAGGGGTGGGGATTGTTATGCGTGTGATGGTGTGCTAGGTAAGTGTTATAGGGTTTATAGAGAGAGTGGTTACATCATTAGAGTTTTGAGTGAACGTAAAACTGTTTTTGGTACTGCTTGGTATCAGTTGAATCATGCTACTATTAGGGTGGGTTTAAAGCGTTTTCATACGGTAACGTGGTTTGGTGTTTGTGGTTATAACAATTTTCAGCGTGAAACAGCGAAAATTGAAGTTGCGGTTGTTCCGTGTCCCATTTGTGGTGATGAGATGGTTAGGTGTTTTCATGTCGGTAAACGGGTCATCCATAAAAATATTGGGCATAAGAATTATGAAGTGTGGTTTGTGGATGATGAGTTTGATGAGGATGGTAAACCTAATTATGTTGAAGTTGTTGGGGGTCGTGGGTTTGGGGGGTAGCGGTAGCTA
>QMYO01000471.1 GCA_003662715.1 Candidatus Bathyarchaeota archaeon
ACTTTGTTCACAACATGCAGCTTGGCCCTGCAGATAGCATGATTTTAGCTATGGGACTAGCCTACGGTGGATTAGCCCAGATATTAGCTGGTGTAATGGAATACCGAAAAGGCAACACGTTCGGCACCGTCGCATTCACCTCCTACGGTCTGTTCTGGTGGTCTTTTGTACTATTGAATTTACTGCCAAAACAATACTTTTTCTTTGGAATCTACTCACCTTCTGATGGAGCCATGGCAGCCTACTTCTTTATGTGGGGCATCTTCACCTTCGCCATGTTCTTCGGAGCATTAAAAATCAACCGCGCATTACAATTCGTTTTCATAAGCCTCGCAATACTCTTCTTCCTACTTGCAGCAAAATCCGCCCTTCTAGCCTACACAACACTAACACCAGCAGATTTAGAACTTTTCACCCGCATAACCGGAGTTGAAGGCGTAATCTGCGGGCTAAGCGCTGTTTACCTCGCAATAGCTGAAGTGCTAAACGAAATATACGAGAAAACGGTTTTACCTATTTAAATTCCTTAAGCATTTCTTTAAAAATTAACTAGCCAAAAATCCATATTTTATTCAGCATTTCAACCCAAAAAAGATATATATTATAGGAAAATTCTAACACGCCCATACCAAAATAGAAGGTTAGGATTATGCAATCAGAAGGTCTACCCGTAGAATTAAAATATTGGCCAATAAAACGCTACATGGACATCTACAGACATTCTATAGACAAAATGGAAGAATTCTGGGAAAACGAAGCGAGAAAACTCGAATGGTTCAGAACATGGGACCGCGTACTAGACTGGGACCCACCCTTTGCAAAATGGTTCCCAGGAGGAATGTTGAACGCATCTTATCTCTGCGTGGACGTGCACTTGCGAAATTGGAGAAGAAACAAAGTTGCAATTTATTGGGAAGGAGAAAACGGAGAAACAAGAACATTAAGCTATTCACAACTTTACAGAGAAGTCAACCGCTTGGCCTCTGCACTTAAAAAATTGGGTGTAAAGGACGGAGACCGCGTAGCAATCTATCTGCCTATGATACCAGAACTTCCAGTCGCCATGCTAGCCACAGCAAGAATAGGCGCAATCCACACAGTAATATTTTCAGGTTTCAGCTCCATGGCATTAGCTGACAGAGTAAACGATACAGAAGCAAAAGTCGTGATAACAGCCGACGGTGGATACAGAAGAGGAAAAATCATACCCTTAAAGGAGATAGTTGACGAAGCACTGAAAAATACGCCGTCCGTAGAAAAGGTCATTGTTGTTAAAAGAACAGGCCAAGAAATAAACATGCAAGAAGGAAGAGACATATGGTACCATGAAATAATAAAAGACACAGAAACAGAAGTCCCGCCACTACCCATAGAAAGCACCCACCCCCTTTACATTCTTTACACATCTGGCACAACAGGCAAACCAAAAGGAATAGTCCACAGCACAGGCGGATACCTCGTCTTCATCCACTCCATGTACAGATGGGTCTTCGACATACAAGAAGAAAGCGTCTACTGGTGCACAGCCGACGTAGGCTGGGTCACAGGCCATAGCTCAATTGTTTACGCACCACTAATGCACGGTGCCTCTATAGTAGTATATGAAGGAGCTCCAGACTATCCAAAACCAGACAGATGGTGGGAAATAATCGAAAAATACAAAGTAACCATCTTCTACACCTCGCCAACAGCCATACGCATGTTCATGAAATACGGTGAAGAATGGCCCAAAAAACACGACTTAAGCAGCCTAACAATACTCGGCAGCGTAGGAGAACCCATAAACCCAGAAGCATGGCTATGGTATTTCAAACATATAGGTGGAGAACGATGCCCAATAGTTGACACTTGGTGGCAGACAGAAACAGGAGGCATAATGATTTCGCCAGCACCAGGCATAGGCTTGGTTCCCCTAAAACCTGGTTCAGCAACATTTCCACTGCCTGGAATCGACGCAGACGTAGTAGACGAAAGGGGCAATCCAGCACCGCCCGGAGTAAGAGGATACCTAGTAATAAAGAAACCATGGCCCGGCATGCTTATGACCCTCTACAAAGACCCTGAACGTTACAAGCAGACTTACTGGTCTAGATTTCCAAACATGTATTACACGGGCGACTACTGCATGAAAGACGAAGAAGGATACTTCTGGCTTCTGGGAAGGGCAGACGAGGTTCTAAAGATTGCAGGCCATAGGTTAGGCACTATGGAGTTGGAAAGCGCCATAGTTTCTCACCCGGCAATCGCGGAAGCAGCAGTAATAGGCAAGCCCCATGAAATTAAAGGGGAAACAATAGTTGTCTTCGCCATACTTAGAGAAGGGTACACTCCAAGCGATGAGCTGAAAAAGGAATTAAGAGAACACTTGAGAAAAACAGTTGGGCCGGTTGCTACTCCAGAGGAAATCTATTTCGTTTCAAAACTTCCAAAGACGAGAAGCGGTAAAATCATGCGAAGAGTTTTGAAGGCCTTGGCTTCTGGACAACCAGTAGGCGACACTACAACGCTAAAGGATGAAGCATCTATAGAAGAGATAAGGCACGCTTACGAGGAATTCAATAAAATAATTACAAAATAATAGCTGGCCATTTCCCAGTATTGTTTAAGTCTATTAAGTTTAAGATGCCGTTATGGAT
>QMYO01000472.1 GCA_003662715.1 Candidatus Bathyarchaeota archaeon
GATGAGGCTAAGGAAATAATAATATTTCAAATTAGATTGCCGCGTGCCATTTTAGCTTCACTTGTGGGAGGCGCACTTGCGACTGCCGGTGCGGTCTTGCAAGGGATATTTCGTAATCCGATGGCCGACCCCTACGTTATAGGTGTTTCCTCAGGTGCAGCACTAGGGGCTTCTCTTGCAATTGTACTCGGTCTTGGATATGGCATCTTTGGGGCTTCAGCCATGACTATTATGGCTTTTGCCGTTGCTATGGTTTCACTTCTCGTAGTGTACAACATTTCGAGAATTGGTCAAAGAGTTCCAGTAATGACATTATTGCTCTCAGGAATTGCTTTAAGCATTTTTCTATCAGCAATAGTTTCTCTCTTACACATTATTGCGGGAGAGAAACTTCATGCACTAGTTTTCTGGCTTATGGGAGGATTTTCCTACACCGAATGGATAGACGTGTATACAATGTTACCTTTTACATGTATAGGTTTCCTTTTAGTTTACATTTTAGCCCGTGACCTAAATATTCTTCAACTGGGTGAGGAGGAGGCTTCATATCTTGGAGTTGAGGTAGAGAAGGTTAAACGTAGCCTTATTATTCTTGCAAGTTTACTAACAGCTTCAGCTGTTTCAGTAAGCGGTCTAATAGGCTTTGTAGGCCTAATAATCCCACATATAGTTAGGCTTACAGTAGGCCCAGACCACCGTATTCTTCTTCCTTCAGCTCTAATTGTTGGAGCAACCTTTCTTGTAATATGTGATATAATTGCAAGAGTGATTATACCACCAAGCGAGCTTCCAGTTGGGATAATCACAGCCTTCGCGGGAGTTCCATTCTTCATCTACCTATTAAGGAAAGCTCGGGGGAGATACCTGTTTTACTCGACATGAGTGGGTGACTTCTGCTTGGTGAAGCTTATAGTCCAAGGGATTGAATGTTACTACAACTCTGTTAAAGTGCTTGATAATGTAAGCTTTACTGTTAGTGGTGGGAGCTTCTTCGGTGTAATTGGACCTAACGGTTCTGGGAAGACAACCCTTCTAAGAACCATAAGTGGTGTGTTAAGACCGAAAATTGGTAGCGTGTTAATTGATAATCAGGAAATTCACACGCTCAAAAAGGTTGAGGTAGCTAAAAAAGTGGGGGTTGTTCCCCAAAATCCCTCTTCAACCCTCAACTTCACAGTACTAGATGTAGTATTAATGGGTCGAAATCCTTACTTGGGACGGATGGAAAGCGAGGATGCTGATGATTTGTCTATTGCTGAGTGGGCTATGAAACTTACAAGCACGTTTCATTTAGCCGACAGGCATATAGACGAACTGAGCGGAGGTGAAAGGCAGAGGGTTATAATCGCTAGGGCATTAGCCCAGAGGCCAAAGGTGTTGCTTCTAGACGAACCAACACTACATCTAGACATAAACCATCAGCTAGAGATTATGGAGCTTCTCAGAAGGCTATGTAGTGAGCAGAAGCTCGCCGTAATTGCAGTTCTCCATGATTTTAACCTTGCAGCGAGGTACTGCGACTCGCTTGCCATAATGAGTCAAGGGCGAATTACTGCAATAGGTCCATGTGAAAGAGTTCTCACAAGCCGGAATATTGAGGAAG
The DNA here is from genome assembly GCA_003662715.1 of Candidatus Bathyarchaeota archaeon. The sequence goes on from QMYO01000472.1 coordinate 1,604, forward strand.
CTTTTGGTGTTAGGGTGGTGATTAAGAGACATCCGGTGACAGGTTTCCTCTACGCAACCCCCTTATCCAAAGGCGGCAAAAACCATCCGACAAGAAAGTTTAAAGTGCACTTAATATGTGGCGGGGGGAGTGGTGGATACCTAATGAGGGAGCTCGTGGAGGAGGGTTTCAGGCTTACTGCTGGAGTGCTAAACGTGATAGATAGCGACTACGAGACAGCTGAAGCGCTTGGAGTGCCAGCTATATGCGAGGCTCCTTTCTCTCCAATAACCGACGAAAACCACCAGGAAAACTTGAAAATGATTATGGCAGCGGATATAGTACTGATAGCTGACATGCCTTTCGGCTATATGAACCTTAAAAACCTTGAGGCTGCTCTTGAAGCTCAAAAAGCTGGAAAAAGAATAGTAATCGTAGCTGGCCAGCCTAGCAGGAGTAGAGACTATACAGGTGGAAGAGCTAAAGCCATCCTAGAACGCCTAAAAGAACAGGGCGCAATCATTGTCAAGAACGAGAAGGAAGCCATAAAAATCGTTAAGAGCCTTGAGAGGTGAAAGAATGAAAGTTTTTGTTTCTTGGAGCGGGGGAAAAGATAGTAGCTTAGCCCTTCACCGTGCCTTAAAAATGGGCCTAGAAGTTGGGTGCCTGTTTAGTATGCTGAATGAAGATGGGTTAAGGTCGCGGAGCCACAGCATAGAACGGGGTATCCTTGAAAGTCAAGCTTTAGCGCTTGGAATCCCCCTGATCTTTGGCAGGGCAACATGGGAAACCTATGAGGAAGAGTTTAAGCGGATTGCTGGAAAGCTTAAGATTGAGGGGTATGGTGGAGGAGTTTTTGGAGATATAAATCTTAGTGAACATCGACATTGGGTTGAACGAGTGTGCGGTGAGGTTGGAATTAAAGCGTTTGAACCCCTATGGGGTGAAAAATATGAAAACCTTCTTTCAGAATTCTTCAACAACGGTTTTGAAGCTATAATCATAAACGTTAAAGCCGACCTAATAAGCGGGGAATGGCTTGGGAAACCA
>QMYO01000473.1 GCA_003662715.1 Candidatus Bathyarchaeota archaeon
AAACTGTTTAGTGGAAAAGGCTTTATTATTAACGGTTTTTACGGGCTAGTGGGCATAGAAGAAAGTTCTATAGGAAGGTTCCGAAAGTTTTATTTTCACTTGCCGTGTAAACTGAACGTTTGGTTAGACTATTGGGGCAATTGTCTGATGGTTAGACCGGTCTAACCCGTGCCTTGACGCTGGGGCACGTTAAATGTGCGGGCGTCCGGAGGACTAAATGGGGATTAGCCAACGTTAGACGGTTTGGCGCCTGCTGATGCGCCTTGCCCGACAGGTCCCCAAGAGAGGAGAAAGGAGGATGATAAAAAATGATAAGTAAGAAAATTTTGGCAAGCGTGTTCATTATTGGTTTGTTGGCTTTCGGTCTCGGATGGGGAACATACTCATACTTCAGCGACACAGAAAGAATCGAAGGAAACACTTTCACGGCTGGTGTCTTGGATATGGAGCTTGTGAGCAATCCGGTTAGTATATCGGGGTTGTATCCGGGACAAACTGCAACATTCAGTTTTAAGCTTCGGAACGTTGGGGATATTACAATCAAATACTTGTTTATGCGCGACGAAAACTTAGACGACCCAAATGGTCTTAGATTCGCAATTGAGATAGAAAACATCAAAGAATACAAACTTAATCCTGACGGGACTGTGAATTATGGACCTGAAACTTGCTCTGGCGCAACCTATGAGGGTTGGCTACCTGATAGTGTCTGCGATGGCGGTGCACACGACGGGCATTTAAGCCTAAACGAGTTCTTCACAGGCTTTCCGCCGGGCACTTCTGGCGCGAACGATTACTGGGACGTAGTGACTTTGTCAGCAAACTGGGGCGGCGGTGACTTACCTCAATGGTACTATTATGAAATGGTTCTTGAATTGAAGTTCATGGAAACTGGACATCCACAAGATGGTCTTCAAGGGGCTTCAATGAGCTTTGACTGGGTAATCATGGGAACACATGCAGATAAAACTGAAATAGAAGGATACGTGTCATAAAAGCCTCCTACAGACTTAACCAAAGGTTCCAATGATGAACAGGAAAATCCTTGCATGTTGGATAATAATCGCCGTAGTTTCAACGCTCCTCGGAGCCGGAACCAGAGCTTACTTCAGCGACATGGAAACAAGTAGAGGCAACTACTTCCAAGCTGGGACATTAGACTTAAAACTCAGCCACAGCAGCAATGGACCGTGGACTGATGGCGTAACGGGAACATGGACCTTATTGAATATGTTGCCAGAAAATGAAACACCAATTGGCAGGGTTTACCTTAAAAACTTCGGCTCCGTAGTATCAAGCACATTGAAAATAACATGCAACTACACAGTTACTGAGGAAACACCACAGACAGAATCAGACATAGATCCCAACACAGACCAGCATCCAGACGAAATGGCAAAGCACATGATCATAACCTACATATATTATAGAAATGACGAAATCAATATCAATTGTCTAACAGGAGAAGATGATGGATATCCCCCAAACGAAGACTGGAAGATAACGGATATTGACGGAGACGGCAAAATAACGCTCTATGAGTTTAAAATGGACCCATTAATCAATCTTCCGTCACCAGATACACAAACAAATAAAATTACGCAATTTGAAATGAAAATCAAATTTGACGAAAACGCTGATAGCGATTTTATAGGAGACACGTTCAACCTAACAATGATATTCACACTAAAACAGTAATTTGCAACAAAACCTTTTTTCTCCCCCTTTTATTATAACCACTTATTCCACAAGACACGGGCTGAACAAGAAACGTGAAAAACAAGAAAAATCTTACTTCACTGCTCACAATATTAATAATTCTGATTTTTGTAACGCTACTGTCTAATCAACCCTCAGTCTCACGTGATAGTAGAAATGCCAAACCCTAAAAAACTTGCAAAAATAGCCGCCTACGCTATCATAGCCACATTCCTCATGATTTTCCTAGTTTTCTATAGACCTATCCAGCTTTGGGGAGACACGCTTTACGAGCCAGTCTACACTGGAAGCATGGAACCTGCCATCCCAGTAGGAAGCATAGCCGTAATAAAACCAACAAACCCAGAAACCCTAAAAATAAACGACATAATCTGCTTCAAAATAGAAAGTGAATCCGCCATAACAGTAACTCACAGAATAATAGACATAACAAACGAAGGTTTCATAACCAAAGGAGACGCAAACGAAGATCCAGACCAGTGGATAGTCAGAAAAGAAAACGTAGTAGGCAAAGTAATCGCTGTAATACCATACATAGGCTATTTAGGCCACTTCGTAAGAACACCAGCAGGCTTTATACTGCTAATCGTAATACCAGCCACAATCCTAATCCTTCTGGAAATAAAAAACATAACCAAAGAAATAAAAAGAAAAGCAAAAAACGAACAAATTTCTAGTTTAACCCACAAAATCTGTCTTAACAACAATTTAGGACAACTCTAGAAGAAGCATAGGTAATTTTATTAATTGTTTAATGCCTTTATTATTCTGGTTTACAGGCGTGTTCGTGTTTGGATTCTGATTTTGGGTTGATAAGGGTATGGACGTGAAGAAACGAAGGCGGAGAAGCCGCAGCGAAGTTATATGTGAAATTCTAAGCGAAGCCCTAAACGGCGCTAACAAGACAAGGC
>QMYO01000474.1 GCA_003662715.1 Candidatus Bathyarchaeota archaeon
CTAAAGGACACCCTAGGAGACACCTTATTCACAAGTTTTGGGCTAGAAAACCACATAATGTTGTTGCTGAGTATATCAAACATTATACAAAGAGAGGAGAGATTGTTTTAGATCCATTCGTAGGAAGCGGAGTTACAGCAGTTGAAGCCTTAATCTTAGGCAGAAAAGCCGTGGCAATAGACCTTAACCCGATTTCGACTTTTATCACAGAAATGGTAGCCAAACCTTTGGATTTAAAAGACATTGAGAAAGCTTACAGAGAAATCAAACGCAAGGCAAGAGAGAAAATTAGAGAATTATATGTTACAACTTGTAACAAATGTGGAAAAGATGCAAATATTATGGTTTGTGTTTGGGAGCGAAAAAATTCCAATCCGTTAGAAATACGGTTTTATTGCCCAACTTGTAAGAAAAAGCGTTCCAAATCTCCTTCTAAAGAAGATTTACAGAAAATCGAAAGAATCAATATAATGGACACTCCGTATTGGATTCCTAATGTTGCGCTTAGGTATCCGGATGGCAAGGAATACAAAGAAGGCACTCATATCAAAGAAGCATCTACGCTTTCTCGCCTTTTCACAAAAAGAAATCTTGTCGCTCTTTCTATATTATTCCATAAAATTGAGGAGTTAGAAGACGATACTATTCGAGATTTCATGAAATTCGCTTTCACTTCTATGGTGCATTTAGCAAGCAACATGACACCAGACCGCCCTACTCGACCTTTTAGTTCTTTTTGGGCTCAACATAGGTATTGGATTCCACCAAGGTTTTTAGAATCCAATGTGTGGGCGCTCTTTAGAAGTGCCATTTGGGGGAGACAAGGGCTCGTTAAAGGTAAGAAGGATTCAAATAATGCCATAAAATACTTTAAGCAAGCCAAGAAATTTGAGGAGCTTGAGAATGACGCAAACATTTTAATTTCAACGCAATCAGCTTTGGATTTATCCAATATTCCCAATAATAGCGTTGATTATGTATTCACAGACCCACCCTACGGCGGTGACATCCAATACTTTGAACTTAGCACACTCTGGTTAGCTTGGTTAAGAGGAAAACACGAGGACAAACGATTTAATCTTGATTGGTGGGAGGATGAAATAACTATTAATTCAGAACAAAACAAGGACTTTGACTATTATCATAACAGGTTACACGTAGCGTTTAGAGAGATTTTTAGGGTTTTAAAACCTGGCAGATATCTAACTGTAACCTTTCATAATACAGACGTTAAGGTCTACAACTCCATTATTAGAGCTGTCATTTTTGCTGGCTTTGAACTGGAGAGAATTATTTATCAACCACCAGCAAGGGCTTCAGCAAAAGCTCTGTTACAACCTTATGGGAGTGCCATTGGAGATTATTATATCAGATTTAGAAAGCCTATTGGTTTTGTTGGTAAAATAGAAGAAAGAGAAATCGACGAGAAAAGAGCCAAAACAATAATACTTAATGCTATAAAAAGAATTTTGATGGAAAGAGGTGAACCAACACCTCTCACCGATATTTTAAAAGGTCATACACTCATATACAGTGAACTGCGGAAACACGGCTATCGCTTTTTTGGAACAAATCCAGAAAGAATAAATAAAGTTCTCGAAGAAAACAGAGATAAGGAATTTATTTTTATTAAAGGTCAAGGCTGGTGGTTCAAAAACCCATCCAAGTATCACCCAGAACTTCCATTAAACGAAAGAGTTGAAGCTGTAGTCTTAGACACGCTCCATAGAAAAGTAGCCACTTTCGACGATATACTCCAAGATATTTACCTTCGTTTTACAAACGCTCAAACACCTTCTCCAAACAGCGTCAAAGAAATACTGAAAGAATATGCAAGACCAGAAGCAAGAAAATGGAAACTGAATCCAAGAATAAGAGAGCAAGAGAAAGAGCACAGCGAAATGATAGGCTTTCTAGCACAAATCGGTAAAAAAGCAGGATACCAAATATGGATTGGACAAAAAGAACAATCAGACATATTCCAAGGAAAGCCTCTATCAAAACTATGCGATTTCAAAGAACTAAGCCTTGAAAACACAAGCTACGATGACATACAAAGATATGTTAAGCAAATTGACTTACTATGGATTAAAGAAAGAAAAGTTGCATTCGCATTCGAAGTGGAATACACAACAGCCATAACAGATGCCTTCATGAGATGTTCCATGATACCAGAATCACATCATACAAAAAGGTTCATAGTCATACCCGAAGAAAGAGAAGCGTTCATGTATAGAAAACTTCACTCAGAACTTTTACGAGAAAGAGTTGAAAAAGAGGGATGGAAACTAATATTCTTCAGAGACCTAAGAGAATTTTATAGCACGACAAAGAAAAAATTAAGCATAAGTCCAAAAGAAATAGTGGAAATAGCTAAAACACCAGTAGAAAAACGAGAAAAGCAAGTAACAATTGATTCTTTTGCAAATCAGTCTTCTTCAAATGGACTGCTGGAGAACTAAAGATGATTGAGAAAAGAGATTTTTCTGGTTATAAAGGTAAAGCATTAGAGGATATTAGAAAAGCTGGAGTGGAAATAGGCGATTTAGTGCGTATATCAAAAAATGGAGAAGTTTATGAAGGTATTCTTATTCCACGTTCCGAATATGCTGATGAAAAC
>QMYO01000475.1 GCA_003662715.1 Candidatus Bathyarchaeota archaeon
ACAATAAGTTTAGGAAAAGTGTTCATTTCTTGTTTTTTGTATTCTTGCCAAACTATTGCAATCACAAGAGGAATCATAACAACAGCTATGGCGGTCTGTTGTGGCAATATTTGTGATGGTCGAGAAAAGTCACCGGTCCAAACCGCAAAGGTTCCAGCTAATGAACTAGCCACTTTGTTCCCAGTCATTTTCATGGTCATAGTGTAAATAAACACGCCAAAAAGAGGAACCATCATGAAGGGTAATGTCCAACACAGGGTAAGAAAATCTACTCCAAGCAGCAGGGAGACTACCCCCTCTATAAGTGGAAAAACCGGACTTTTAAAATCAAAGCGAATTGTTGCAGAATAATCAACCGTGTTAACACTAAAGAAATTATCGTAGCAAATCTTGTTATACATCGACATTTCTGCAAAAAAGTCCCATCCAGGTTGAAAAGGTGGTGGGAATGAGTAAAAACGTAAAATTAACACAACCACAAAACCGTTCACTAATACCAAATAAACGAAGGAGTTTAAGCCCAATTTAGAGCAACATTTAGTCAAAGAAGAAAAAGATGGAATCGAAATAGACACCATGACAAAAACGAAGACTATAAGCCACCTAACATCAAATAATGAGAAATAGGATAAGGTAGCTGTCACAAAGAATAATATTAAAACCCCTAAGCACCACTGCAAAAAGACATCAAATAATTTCGAGGAATAATGAAATCCTATATGGAGTTTCTCTAACATGAAAGTGACCGCTAAACCAACCCTGTATGGAATTATGATTAGCAGAGGCAACGACAAAAAACCAAGCAAAATCTGAGGTAGGCTCAATATCTGCGTTACTACTACCATAATAACGAGATATATTATATCTAATACCCGTGTCATAAACTCAAACTTTGACTTATCCACAAGTCACACCCATAATGCTAAGTAAATTTCTTAATCGATTCATATAGATTCATATAACCTCTCAATTTTTTCAACGACATTTTCCCAACTATAGAACCTTTCCACCAAGTCTCGCCCATATCTTCCCATTCTTCTACGAAGAGCCTCATCAGCTAAGAGCCTCAAAACTTTTTCAGCGCACAATTGAACATTTCCGGGTGGAAATAAATAACCAGTCTTACCGTCTATAATCACTTCAGAAGTGCCGCCAACATTTGACGCTACCACCGGAGTTTCAGTAGCCAGAGCTTCTAGACATACCGTCGGCAACCCTTCCGTATAAGATGGCAAAATGAGAATAGCCGCTTTAGATAACCATTTAAGCAATGTTTTAAACGGAACTCGACCAAGAACCCGTAAAGATCCATGAAGAGAACGAGCAGCAACTTCAATCTTTTCCTTAAGGCTTCCTTCCCCAATAACAATAAAGACAACGTCATTACGCTCTCGAATAACAATCTTAGCGACATCTAGCAAAACATCTATACCTTTTCTAGGATCAAGTCTTCCAACAAACAACACATAGAGATCATCACTCGGATACACGGAATCTTTTTTGAAGATTCGAACATCTACAGCATTAGGAACCCAGTGAAATAAGTTCCCATCGATTCCAAAGAGCTTCTTTGCAACTTCAATGTCTTTCTTAGATACAGAGGCTATCGCATCTGCAGTGCTAAGCGTCCACTTCCCAATTGTTCGATCATAGACACTTTTCACCGCTGTAAACTTAAGACGAGTCAGCACATCTCCATGAAAAGGAACAACTTCTATCCCACCGTGTAAATGTAAAAGAAGAGGTATTCGCCTCAACTTTCTAGTTAAAGCTGCTTGATTCGTCGTCAAAAATACGTATGAGTGCGCATGAATAACATCTGCTTCAGACTTCAAGAGTTTATGAACAATCAAAGTAGCCGGATTAGAGCCCCAAAAAACACCAAGACTAGGACATCTATGAACTACGAACTTGCCCATTACCTCACTGACTGGAGAACCATCTAATTTAGACGTTATCACCTCCACATAATGCCCTCTCTCCGCGAGACGCTTAGATAACTCATAACAATAATTTTGCGAACCACCCTCACGTGGCTTAAAAAAAGCACTTACTTGTAATATTCTAAAAACTAACCCCTCCTCTTATTTTATAAAAACAGCCATTTACCCACCTATTTCATGAATTATCGATTTAAAAAAAGTCCTTAGCAGGTTGTATCCATATGTTATTTTACCCTTTTTAGATACACTATTATTCTTCATTCTCACAGGCTTTTCAACTATCCTAGCCTTTTGTCTCAAAGCTTTAATCAAAAACTCCAACGCTCCATACTGATTCTCCGTTAAATACGGTAAAACCTTTCTAACAAACTCCATACTATGTGCACGATACCCACTTGTACAATCCGTTAACTTTCCCCCAACAATCAACTCTATCAACTTATTAAACAATCTTATCCCAACCCGCCGATACCTTGGCATTTCTGGATCCTCACCATTAAGAAATCTAGAACCAACCACCAAATCTGCTTCCCCCTTAAGAATAGGCGCGACCAAGGTCGAAAGGTCCCTCGGAACGTGCTCACCGTCTCCAACCATCCTCACAACAGCATCCGCCCCTTCCATTAACGATAGCGTAAACCCCGTCCTCATTGCAGCCCACTGCCCCAAATTCAC
>QMYO01000476.1 GCA_003662715.1 Candidatus Bathyarchaeota archaeon
ATAGTAGGACCAGCGAATTCAACTCCTTTGTAGATGGCGCCATCCGCCTTTATTGTGCCAATTATATTCAAGATTAGGTCTTTTGGCGTAACAAACTTCTGAAAACTTCCAGCTACGTTTATTTTGATGACGCTTGGCACCCTAAACCAGAGAGAGCCAGTTGTGAAGACAGCAGCCATCTCTGTTGAGCCAATGCCCGTTGCAAAGGCTCCGAGAGCGCCGTAAGTGCATGTGTGGGAGTCGGCGCCTACGATTAGGTTGCCTGGGCGAACGTATCCTTTCTCAGGCATAACTTGATGACATATTCCGCCTTTTCCAACATCGTAGAAATTCTCTATTTGCTGCTCCTTCGCAAAGTTTCTCATAATCTCATGTAGCTCAGCTGACCTAACCGATTCCGCTGGAACCTGATGGTCCATTATGATGACTATTCGCTTGTTGTCCCAAACTTTTTTCACTCCGATTTTTTGAAAGGACTCAACGGTTAATGGTCCAGTTAGGTCGTGCACCATTGCCATGTCGACTTTGGCTTCAACGATTTCTCCGGGGTTAACTTCTTTTTTTCCAGAAGCTTTGGCTAAGATTTTTTCAGTGATGTTCATGGCTTGCTTCAACTTCTGTCCTAATTACTTCTCGATTCCAGCTGTTTTTCTGATGAATTTGCCTACTTTTTCGATTTGATGTTCCTCAATTTCTTTCATTAGAACATTTAGGGTTTTGAAGCCTTCTTTACCCTCTTTTATCCACTCTTCAGCGAACTCGCCGCTTTGAACCAGCTTAACAGCTTTTTTCATGTTTTCCTTCACGTGGTCATCAATAACTTTGGGTCCAACAGTCAAACCACCATACTTCGCAGTATCCGAAACTCCTCTAAGCATTCCTGTGAGTCCCCTTTGATAGATTAGGTCCATTATCAGCTTCGCCTCATTACAAGCCTCAAAATAGGCTAGTTCTGGTTGATACCCAGCCTCAACAAGAACTTCAAAACCCTTCTTGATAAGCTCCATCAATCCGCCGACCAGCACTGTTTGTTCACCAATCAAGTCGCTTTCAGTCTCCTCCTTAAACGTTGTCTCTAACACGCCGGCACGAGTGCACCCAACGCCCTTAGCCATGGCAAGAGCGTTTTCCTTCGCCTGCCCAGAAGGGTTTTGATGAACTGCAATTAGAGCGGGCACTCCGAAGCCGTTGAGGTATGTCTCTCTAACTAAGCGTCCTGGTCCTTTCGGAGCAAGCATTATGACGTCGACATGGTTTGGCGGGATGATTTGTTTAAAGTGGATGTTGAAACCATGGGCAAAGCCCAAAGTTTTTCCGCTTTCCATGTGGGGGGCAATGTGGTTTTTGTAAACGGTGGTTTGCGCGGGATCTGGAATCAAAATATGAATGATGTCGCCTTTCTCTGTTGCCTCGGATATTGAATAAACTTCGAAGCCGTCGTTTTTCGCTCTGTTCCACGAGGAACCTTCAGGTCTTAAACCAAGTATAACATTTAAGCCAGAGTCCCTCATATTTTGGGCTTGAGCATGTCCCTGGCTGCCATAACCTATCACCGCGATGGTTTTTTCTTTCAACGGCTCTAAGCTAACATTCGCGTCATAGTATACTTTCACCAATTCAATTCACCTCTTTATTCCTCAATCCTAACCGACTTCACTCCTCTGGAAAGGGCGGTTATGCCCGTTCTAGCCACTTCCTTCACTCCAAAAGGCTTCATCAAATTGATGAAGGCGTCTATCTTATCTGAGTCACCCGTGATTTCCACCATCAAGGATTCGGGTGAAACATCTACCACACGGGCTCTGAAAATATCCGCATAGTTAATGATATCTGATCTAGTTTTGGCGCCGGGCGCGGCTATTTTGACGAGCGCCATTTCTCTGCTAACTATGCTGGTTGGGTCTAGTCTGCTTACCTTAATTACATCTATCAGCTTGTTCAGTTGTTTGATCACTTGTTCGAGAAGTTTTTCGTCTCCTTTGACGGTTATGGTCATTCTGGCGAGGTCGCTTTGCTCTGTAGGTCCCACTGAGATGCTTTCTATGTTGAAGTTTCTGCGTCTAAACATGTTTGCTACGCTGTAGAGCACACCTGGCTTATGTTCAACGATAGCGGCAATTATGTGGTTTTTTTCATCCATTTTCTACAATTCCTCCTTACTTTCAATCATGCCTTTAAGACCAGCTCCAGCAGGAATCATTGGAAATACGTTTTCCTCAGGCGAGATAGGAACATCTATAACTGTGGTGACCTCACTCTTTATCGCTTTTCTGACGGCTTTTGAAAACTCTCTGAGTGAAAACACGCGGATGCCCTGTGCACCGTAGGCCTCAGCTAGTTTAACGAAGTCGGGGATACTTCCTAACTCCACTGCGGAGTATCTTCTGTCGTAAAAGAGCCTCTGCCACTGGGCAACCATTCCAAGCATTGAGTTGTTCAACACTATTACTGTAACCGGAATTTTCTCCTTTACTGAGCAACCGAGTTCTTGTTCAGTCATTCTGAAACTTCCATCTCCCGCGATGTCCACTACTGGTCGGCCAGGACAGGCAACTTTGGCTCCGATGGATGCTGGGAAGCCGAAGCCCATAGTTCCTAGTCCACCTGAACTTATGA
>QMYO01000477.1 GCA_003662715.1 Candidatus Bathyarchaeota archaeon
AGCCGTACTTGCAGAAAGCTCCGAAAACCTACAACAATGTTATTGATGCGTTGAGGGCTTTCATAAAGAGGTATTTGCAGAGGCCAGAGTTGATGAATGGTTTCAAGCATGGTCACGTGCCATCAAACTATGAGAGGCTACTGCCGACAAAAGCACAACTGAAAAAAGGTTTTGAGGCATTAGATACTGACAAGGAAAAAGCAATCTACCTATTCTTTGCAACGACTGGTCTGCGTCGCTCAGAAGTTTTGAACTTAACCATAGATGATGTTGATTTTGAAACTAGATGCGTCAAAGCTAAACATGACACTAGAACTAAAAGAGCTGGAGTAACATTCTACAATGAAGAATGCGAGGTCTACTTGAAGAAGTATCTTGCTTCAAGAAACGACAATAATCCAAAACTGTTTAGAATTGGTTACAGACAGTTTCAAAACATATGGAAAAAAGCAAGCAAAGCAGCAAAGTTCAAAATAACGCCTCAAGTCCTGCGAAAGTGGCATTCAACAATGCTAGGCGAACTAATGGTTCCAGATCGATATGTAGACATCTTCCAAGGAAGAGCCCCAAAAAACGTTTTGGCGAAACATTACACCGGAAAAAGACTTGAAAGATTAAAAAGAATCTACGAAAAGGCAAATTTGAAGGTATTAACTTAAGTTTTCAGAGTTATCTCACCTTTAAACGCTCGTCAGGAAGTTTATTAAAACAATTTTTTAACAGCCATGTTTTTTGTACCATGCTAGTTGTTTGCCAATGCCGAGGTTCTTTAAAGGTACTTCGCATTGTATCCCTATGTTTTCTAGTTTTTGGATCAGATATTGTCTGTATTTCTTTCCAGTGTAAAAGAATGCTTTGTTGAAATTTTTTAGGTCAAGTCTTTGCTTCATTTGGCTGAAAACTTTTTCTGACCATTCCTTTATTTCGTCAGCGCTCATGTTGTTAAGTGTTTGATTATATGGTTCTATCTCATCATCAGGAAAAAGCACTCCATATTTTGCGCTTAGTATAACTACAAAATCATGATTCTTGACAGCGTAAGCGTATGCCTTTCTGAACAAGTCTGAAGCTGAATACATTTCATAAGCTTTGCATCTATAGTTCCGCTTTCTCTTTGTACAAGAAACCAAGCCCAAACTCTTCAATTAAACACGCCTCCATACCACAGTGTTTTCTTTGAATGTTATTCCCTTTGTTTTTTCGCAAAATCCTTCTACTGGGCATTTTCCACATTTCCTTCCGCTGCATAGTTTTGAGCCTATTGTCCATATTGGTTCGTCAAGTTTCCAAGGAGCGATATCTAGCTTTTTGGCAGCGTTTCTCCATGCTTCTTCTATAAGTTCTCTCAAAGGGCTTTCTTGAGGGCATCCTATGAACTGCCTGCTTAAAAGTTTGAGAACTCCAGTGTATAGTGTGAACCTGGCTACTTGTTTATCAACTGGAATGTCAAGCTCGTCTAGGTTCTTAACTTTGAAGAGGCCTGTCTCTCCCATGGCTCTCAAATAAAAGTTTGAAAGCTTGTTACCTTTTAAGTATGGGAAATCCTGCAATCGCTTTTTCAAGGCGGCAATTTCTAACGGTTCCGGAGTTATGTTTCTCGGGTCTCCGTCATACTTGTCGACAAGCACTTTTGATATTTTAATCCATGTTTTGGCAGCGTTTGAGTAGAATCTAGCCCCAAGCTTCTTAACAAAAGTTTCGACGGTTCTTGGGCTAAGCTTCAAAATCACTTCTGGAGTAAACCTTTCGGGGTAAAGTTCATATGCGCCTCTTGACTTCTCCCATAACTTCTCTGCGTCTGTCATATAGTCGATGGAAATGACATAAGTCAAATAGAGAGCATGCTCTCTAGACCCTTCTTTCAAGTTTCTCGGCAAAACATACTCAGGCATAGAATAGTCTTCAAAAACGCCTTTACGACCATAAAACTGATCGAACAGCCTCTCAGCAATCTTAAACGCCTTCACACCATCAATAGCAAACTCAACACTAACCGTCCTCTTCATTTTCATCTTCGTCCTCTAACTCTTCGTCAAACCAGAACCACCAAAAATCATTTTCTTCTTCAAGATTAGCCGTTGCACTCACCAAACAATAGATACGGCAACAATGACATATCAATCTTATCGCTCATAACCAAACTGATTTTAGGGACTTCACATCTTAACGCGCATGGTTTAGAATTACATTTCCTATTGATTCCAGTTCTTGCGGAGAGAATATAATTTTAGATTTCTTGTTTCTAATGTAGTTGCATAGTTCATCTATTTTTAAAACTGGAACTGTAGGACTGTTAATATGCAGGTTGACATTTGGATTGACAAAAACCAAGAGTGCATCAACCCAGATGTTCAGAGGTTTGAGAGACTGTATAGTTTCTATCAAGCATTTAATTCTGATAGCATTTCTTTTCGCCTGCTTACTTAGGCTTTTTAAAGGGTAAGTTGAGGTGCGACGTCCTACATATCGCCTTGACCATTCATCGCCATAACAAATTATCTGTCCAACATAGTTCTTTGTTTCAATCACAAAAACTCCATTAGGTCCTAAAACAATGTGGTCAACGTTACCATAACCATCTGAAAACTTCACATCATTTATCA
>QMYO01000478.1 GCA_003662715.1 Candidatus Bathyarchaeota archaeon
AGATGTGCCTGGAGTAAGTGGAGACGGAGTCCTAGCAACGGTTAAATTTTATGTTGAGAGTGTTGGAGAATGCCTATTAGACCTTTACGACACCATACTTATTAATTCTGCAGAGCAAGCAATCGAGCATGCGGAAGCTGATGGTTACTACTCTACTTCTATGCATGATGTAGCCATCATAGGTCTTACAGCTTCTTCAACTGAAGTTAATGTTACCGTCGAAAATCAAGGAACGTATACGGAAACATTTAATGTTAGCGTTTACTATACACGACTATTTGACCCACTCATTGGGACTCAAACGATAACTCTGGAGGCTGGAGCCAGCAGTACATTGAGCTTCAACTGGACACCGCCTACTTACGGAAGATATGAAATACGCGCCGAAGCAAGTACAGTTCCTGGCGAGGTTGACACAGTAGATAATGTTCAAACAATTACTATATTCATCAATTGTGAAGCTTTAAATCCATCCAGTTCAGCGGATGAGATGAGCGTTACGATAAAACAAAGGGAAACCCTCTATTTGATTACAGTTTTCGGAAGATACGTCATTTCTTGGCGAGCCGGGCTGGACTAATACCGGAAAGAGTTCAAGTCAATTCTGAAATTATAAGTAGGTCTACTCTACGGTTACGTAGAACGTCCAATTACCCCCCTATAAATAATGACTAGAATGGAGAAAAGTATGTATGTTATTAATAAAGTTAAGGCTGATGAAAACTCTGGTATTATTAGTACTGTTCCCTCGGTTATGTGCTCATAGGTAAAGTATAGGTGATTATAGGTACTGTTTGAGCAGGGAAGTAGAGTATACGGAACCTCAACATTATTTATGAAAACTTTAAATGTGTCATTCATTAATGCTGTGGGAATACAAATTCTACAGAAGCCAGCGGTGTCATTTTGACATGAAATGCTAAAGCGTATAGTATGTCCGTCGAACTCAAAATTAGAAATTGAAAAATTACAAATAGCGAATACAGGATACTTCTCAGCCACTTTAAAATCGTAAAACACTCCCATTAGCGGATAATTATCCTGATTGTTTTCATCAATAACGTAGGGAGCGTCGCCAACACCATCACAATCATAATCCTTACCGGAATAGTCGCTCCAGTAATTCCCATATTGATAACCATCATCCCACATATTCTTTAAATTCCTACCAAAAGCTTGATATCTATTACCTATAAGGTTATTTTGGTATATCCTATTGTTAAGAGACCCCCACTCTATCAGAATGCCATAATAATTGCCCACCACATTATTTTCTCGCACCACATTATTCGATGAACTAAAGAGCCAAATGCCATGCTTATTATCGCTCACATAATTTCCGCATATCAAATTGCTAGAGGAAAACCCCAGCACAATGCCATAATCCTTATTCGCCGTTAAATTGTTTCCGTAAACAACATTGTTCTGAGATTCGTAGAGATAAATACCATACTCATTATCCATAATTTCGCTTCTAGTTACCACAGAATCCATTGTAAACGCCAATAATATCCCTTGTCCATTATTTGTAACCCTTAAACCATCCACAACTATGCCCGTACAATTTACAAGAGCAACATATCCCGCATCCAATGGAACAGTCATGTTTTGTTTGTTAACCCAATAGTAGACTGGCTTACCATTCACGAAATTTGAAATATCAATGTCCTGAATATAATCCCAAACATCCGAACCATCAACTCTCAAGTTATATTTGTTATCCAAACTGTTTCCCCTTAAATTGTTAGTCGGAGACTTGCGAAATATAATGCCATAATAGTTGTCCACCACATTATTCTGACATATCGTGTTATTTTGGGACTCGTGAAGATAGATACCGTACTCGTTATTCATGATGTTATTTCCATATATCAAATTGTTTAAGGACTCATCAAGGGAAATACCGTCTGCCATATTTGCTGTTAAATTATTCTTAATGATCTTGTTATTCGAGGACTTATAAAGCCGAACACCAAACCAGAATCTCTCAATCTTTAAATTCTTAATTGTTACGTTACTCCTCCCTGAAACATCTACTCCTACTTCTCTCCCACCACCATTAATAGTATGGCCCATCCCATCAATAATGACATTATCCTTCTCCACGCAGATAGAATAACCATAAATATCACTGGTCAGAGTGTAAACGTTTCCATTACGTTGAATAGGCGCTGTTGACGGGTCAACTGTTCCGTCAGGCCTAATGTAAATAATATCCTCCGCCCTAACTGGAGAAACATTAAATGTCAAAGTCAGCGTAATCACAATAAGTAGCGTTAATAATGCTCCAGAGGCGATTTTCCTAAACGTCCCCCCTTCCCTCCCAGTAATTAGTGCTCCTTACTTGGAAATTTAACTTATTGAAAACCTCTAGTTTATTATAAATTTAAACATGCTAAAAGGTGTATTCAATATCCTAACCTTTAACCGAATCCTTTTCCTTAACTTCTATTTTCTCACGGAGGCTACCGCTCTTATAAAATTTATAGACTCGAACCTAAAAATTGGTGGGCCGGGCCGGACTTGAACCGGCGACCTTCGCCTCGTAAGGGCGATGTCCTAACCACGCTAGACGACCGGCCCAGACCTTGAC
>QMYO01000479.1 GCA_003662715.1 Candidatus Bathyarchaeota archaeon
ATAGTGAACATGGTGGGAAAGAATGTTGTTCAAAAAGCCATAGAAAAGGGCTATGTGCATCCAGAGGCAGTTTTAAACATAGAAGGAATCCCACACGCTCAAATCGTGAAACTTTAGAGCCAATAGTTAAACTTTTCACAGTTTTACTTCCTCTTTTTCATAACAATG
This sequence comes from Candidatus Bathyarchaeota archaeon, assembly GCA_003662715.1. The sequence continues at coordinate 169 of QMYO01000479.1, forward strand.
TTCCATTAATCGCTACTAACTGCGGAATATGTTAAGAGCCATGTTCTGTTAGACATTACTAACAGAAAATTGTTATACAGAAAATATTTTCAAAAATGCTTTAGCCAGAAACTATTAGAAGCTCTTGACTAAGCCATGAACCGCTTGTAAGCTTGATCTGGAAATGGGCGTTTATGATTTAATTTTTCGGTAGCGCTTTTCCGTATGAAAACTATGGGAATAGTTATCAGCGTTAAAAGTTCAAGTAGCGTTACACTTGATGGAAATTCTGGTATGACGTCTGTTCCTTGGATTGTAACCGTTTGGGTGCTGTGGTTGTATGTGAAGTATAGATACGTGAAGTTTTCGTCTTCTAATTCTGTATAGTTCTGTAGAGTCTGGTTTCCCACGGTTATTGTCCAGCCGTCATCAGCTCGTAATAGGCTTTTGGGAATGGTTACTCTGCAGAAGCCTGCCGTACCATTTTCACCTGTTACGTTAAACCTCAAGAAGGCTCCTTCATCGGGGTTAAAGTGAAAGTCTGACAATGTGGAATTGCTCACCACATCAATGTTGTAGGCTACGCCGTTCCAAACACCAGCATCAAAAGCGGTAATCGGAGCAATAAGAGGATACCTGTCAGTATTCTTCGCATCGATCATATAAGCTGTGTCGCCTATTCCGTCGCTTCCAGTTTCGTTCTGACCAGAACCCCAATGCAGATCTGTGCCGTTATAGTCGCTCCAGTAGTTTCCGCCACAAGGATAACCATAATCCCAGACGTTAAATCGATCGTCGACGTAAACTTGATCCGCGTTGTTGATGAAGTTATTATTGTAAATGAGGTTGTTCTGTGAACTAAACTGAACTATAATCCCATATGAATTGTTCAGTATATTGTTTACAGAAATTACGTTATCGGACGAGTAGTCGTGGAGCATAATACCAATACGACTGTTTGATATGTTATTGCCCGTTATGTGATTTTGTGAGCTGCTATCGAAAAAAATTCCTTCATGACCGCTTGCAGTTATGTTGTTCTCTAAAATGTTGTTGTATGAGGACTCGTCGAGGCTAATGCAATAGCCATCGTCATGTGTTACAAAGTTTTGATAAATGGTATTGTTGTGTGAAGAAAAAAGTCCGATAATCCCGTTTACTACTTTATTATCAAATATGCTATTGCTGTTTGAACCTCGGGATAGCCCAATTTCTCCCTCGGTTATGTTATTTTCATAAACTCTATTGCTTGTGGAGTTTTCCAAAAGAATGTTACATTCTATCAGGTTATTTTCAAATATCCAGTTATTGGAGGATCCGTCAAGATATATGCCACTATGTGCGAGCTCGATACTTTTTATGTTATTTTTAAAAATGTAGTTCTCCTTTAGACATTCATGGAGTCTGATGCCGCGATAATTGTTCGTTATTTTGTTTCCATAAATTTTGATACTTGATGTTTCTCCTAAAAATACTCCATGATTACACAATTTAATCTCCAAATTTCTAATTGTTACGTTGCTTTCTCTCTGCAAAATCACCCCATCGCCATTCCAAAGCATTCCAGAATCATAGGGGCGTGCTGAGCCTTGAAGCACATGGCCTGCCCCCTCCAGTATAATATTGCTTCTGTAAATTACGATTCCATAGGTAGTAGTATTGATGTCACCAGTCAAAGTGTAAATATCTCCGTCCCGTTGTATTGGTGCGTCTGGTGGGTCTATGCTTCCATCAGCCCTAATATAGACTGTTCCAGTCCATGTGCTCTTAACTGGTTGAATGTTGAATGCCAGTGTTACTATGCCGATAAACAGGAGTGCCGAGAAAAGGCTTGTAACAATTTTTCCTGACAACTGCTCCACTCCTTTTAACCTTAAATATACGCCTAAAATTCGACTTAAAAATTACGGAAAAACCTTCTATAACGATTTTCAGTTTTCTGGACGAACTCTCTTTCGGTAGATAACAGCGAGCGTGGTGAGTATCATGAGTATTGAGAGTAGAGTTATAGTTGAGGGGTATTCTGGTATGATCTGGCCGCCCCTTTAATTGGTTCTACCGTTTCTTATTAATAACTTGCGGTTTTCAAGAAACATCTTAAGAAAAGTTGTCTACATGTAATGCATGTTCAAATATTTAATTTTACATTGCTAAGTATCATAAAAATTCATGATTTCGTTGTCATATGACTATACCATTAATGTCTCTTAACAGAAAATTGACATTTGCTATCGTATTATGCTTTTTTTCACAGTTTTTTCGTGTTTGAGTTTTGGCAGCTTTTTGCGATAGGCTGTCAGCACTAGTTTACACAGATTGCAATGTAAATTTAAATATTCTCGGAGTCATAGTTTTAAGGCGATCATGGAAAATAGGCGTTAGCCATGAAAGAGAAGAATGTTAAAAAATGTTATTCCTGCAATACTAATATGCAGTATGCGGAG
>QMYO01000480.1 GCA_003662715.1 Candidatus Bathyarchaeota archaeon
GGCATATAAATATTGCTTAACGCATATAAATATTACTAATCATCTAGATAAAAATCGGTGAAAAACGAGAAAAAACGATGAAAAAAAGCTATTATGCAAAAAGAAGCTTAAAAACAAAGCCAATTAAACGCTCATCTATTTTTAACGCATTTATTGTAATATTTTATGGACCTAGGCAGTTTCCGTCTTTTCCAGCCTCGCTTTAAGAAGTTTCATCATCTCAGCGATTGTTGATTTATCTTTTTGTCTAACCGCCTTCAGCCATTCCTTCGATTTCTCACAAAAAAGGGCTTCAATGTTCTCGACGTTTGGCAAATGCATTTGGAGGCTTGCGTAAAATTCTGGGTCTTGAGAAACAACGGTTTCAGCTAGTGCCAACAACAGCTTGTAGCTGGTTCCAGCCGCCCTTTTTGTTTCAGCAAGATTAGCGTAATCTAATAAAGTGTCGCAAACAACTACACCGATGAAGTGAGGAAGCCCTAGAATAATTGACATCAGTTCATCGTGTTTTTTTGGAGGCATGACAGAAACGTTTACGTGTCTCTCTTCCAGCCACTTCTTGAAATCGTTTGCGAATTTTTCTTCTTTATCATTTGTTGGGGTGAGGACGAAGTTTTGGTTTTGAATACTTTCTACGTTAGGACCAAACAGAGGATGAGTTCCTAAGGTTATTGCTGTCTTTATGTATTTGTGCATCACTTTAACTGGGAACTCTTTGACTGAACAGATATCCATGATAACTTGGTCTGGGCGTATATAAGAATGAATTTCCTTTACGACTTCTTCGAAGTTATCTATGGGCACAGCTATCAAAACTCTGTCAGCATTTTTAACCGCATTTACGTTGTCACCGATTTCAACCTCGAATTCAGCTTTCATTTTTGCCAGCTTTTCTCTATTCCTACCCGAAACTACCACTTCATATCCTTCTTTTAAGAAAAACTTTGTGAACCATCGCCCCATCTTCCCGGTGCCGCCGATTATCGCTATTTTCATTCTAGTGCCTCGCATATTTTTTCTAATCCCAACTTGATTTTTTCTTCGGGCATAGTCAACGCTATTCTGAAGTGTTCTCTATAGTCTCCAAAAGCGGTGCCTGGGGTTACTGCCACTCCTTTATCTAGTAGGTCGAATGCAAACTTTTCAGAGTCTAGATTGGCGTATCTTGGGAAGAGGTAGAATGGTGCATCAGGTTTGGTGAATTTTAGTCCTGTTTTTGAAAGAACTTTGCAGGCTAAATCGGCTCTTTGCTGGTATATTTCTCTAATTTCAGTTGCAATTTTCTGTTTCAGTTCTAAAGCTTTCAAGGCTGCTTCTTGAATGAAAACTGGAACGTTTGTGAAGGTCATCTGGTTCAGTTTCACCATTTTTCCAGCTAGCTCCTCCCCCATAATAACATAGCCGATTCTCCATCCAGTCATCGCAAAAGTTTTAGAAAAGCTGTTAATGAGTATGTGGTTGCCATCAAAATCTAGGATGCTCTTTGTCTTTACGAAACTTAAATCATGGTACACTTCATCAGATAGGATTGTAACGTTATTATCGTTTGCAATCTCAACGATTTCTTTGAGTACATCTTTCTCTATGATTTTGCTGGTGGGATTGTTCGGGTTGTTCACTAATATTAGTCGCGTCTTCTGGTCGATTAGGTTCTTTAGTTTTTCCGCGTCAATTTTCCAGCTAGACTCCAATTCCGTTTTTAAAAATCTTGTTTCCGCTCCAAGATTTTTAGCCGCCATTTCGTAAGCCGTCCAATATGGGGTTGGAATGATGATATTTCCTCCATTTTTCAGCAATAGGTACATTATGGAAAAAATTGCCCATTTCGAGCCTGGAATAATTACTACATTTTCTGCAGAGACATTATGAATGCTCGCTAGTTTCTCTCTTAGTGCCTTCTCGCCAGCATAGAAGGAGTATTTTGTTTTTCCCTGCTTCATGGCTTCGATGGCTGCTTCAATTATTTCTCGTGGAGTTGGCTGGTCGGGGTCGCCTACATTAAATTTTATGATTTTCTTTCCTTCGCTTTCAAGTTCCATTGCTCTTTGACTTATTACATACAGCATTTTATCTTTCACCTTTCCTTTTTAACTTCTATAACTTTCCCGCTCTTGAGCACGTATACTCATGGCGATTATTTCTTGATATACAGCCCTAACCTCTTTTGGGTCAAGTCCCAGTTTTGACGCTAATTTAGCAATGCGCATATATTGTTCTTTCTCTCTTTCAACGTCTTTAACTGGAAGCCCATGTTCTCGTTTGATAGCCCCAATATTTTCACAGATATCTATCCTCTCCTTTAAAAAGCGTAGGATTTGTTCGTCGATTTCATCAATTCTTTTTCTTAATGGCGAAATTTTTTCCATTTATTTCCGCTCCTGCAAAACTTTCGGTATGATACCCGCTCGAAGCATGTGGTCGGCTAAAACAATCGCAACCGCAGATTCGATGACGGGAACGGCTTTTGGCACTATGCAGGGGTCATGTCTGCCTCTAACTTGAATCAGTGTTTCCTCCATTTTTGATAAGTCAACGGTTTTCTGCTCTTTTGAGATAGAGGATGTTGGTTTTACAGAGGCTCTAACC
>QMYO01000481.1 GCA_003662715.1 Candidatus Bathyarchaeota archaeon
AGTTCACAAAGGTTTTCCCAGCCACTTTATTTTTTCTCCAAAAACTCTTCAACTCTTCCAGCGCTTTTTCAGGGCTTTCCTCTCTTATTATTCCCAAGTTTTTCGCTGCCAGAATCACCAACGGAGTGGGTTTAGCGTCAGCTTTTTCCCAGATTCCCCTCAGCTCTCGCAGAAAAATGCTCACTGTTACGTTTCCTATGCCTTTTCCTAATTCTTTCAAACGTTTTTCTAAATCAGAAGAACTCGAAGCTTGGTCGTGAAGTAAGTTTAAGTTGCCCTCATAATTTGTAATTAGGTTGCCCATAACTTCTAGGAGTTTGTCACTGGTTTTGAAATCATAGCGTGTGTAGCCGCCTTCATCGAGTATATCAACTAGTCCTTGCCACCCGGTTTCTATGATGCTTTTAGGCGTCAATATCCCATGTTTCTCAAAGCATTTGTACGTCTTTATGACAGAAGTCTCATTTATGGGTGCGCCGAACAAAATTGAGGCTAGGAACCATTTGAAAATCTCTTTTTCGTCTCCTTCTTTTAGGTTTATTCCTAAAATCTCCGAGTATCTCTGCCCAAATTTCTCAATCAACGAAGCTACGTCTTGCATAAAAGTTCTCCCCCAATATCATGTACTTAAACGATTTATAAAAAACTGAACACCAATTGAGCTTACAACAAAAGTAAAAATGCTGAATACACAATAGACAAGATTAACGGTGCTGTATATGAGAACCATAGAGTGGAAAAACGGAACAGTCATCACAATAGACCAGACAAAACTACCAGAAGAAACGTCCTTTCTAAAGATGAAAGATTGTCACCAAGTGGCAGCTGCTATAAGAGATATGAAAATACGGGGCGCCCCGCTCATAGGAGTGGCAGCTGCCTATGGTTTAGCTCTCACCGCTTATCATTCAAAGGCTGAAAAAAGAGAGGATTTAATGGAGGAAATTGAGCAATCTGCTGAGATGTTGAGGAAAACGAGACCTACCGCTGTGAATCTATTCTGGGCGGTTAATCGGATTGTGGAAAAGGCGCGGAAAACATTGGGAGATGTGAAGGCGGTGGTTAAAGTTATAGTTGATGAGGCTCAAAAAATGGCGGATGAAGACGTGCAGGTTAATCGCAACATTGGTAGAAACGGGGCAAAACTCATTGATGATGGAGACACTGTGCTTACTCACTGCAACGCTGGAAGCTTAGCCACTGTTGATTACGGCACTGCGCTGGGGGTTATACGAGCTGCGTGGGAGCAGGGTAAACAAATCAGTGTGATTGCCACGGAAACTAGACCTAAACTGCAGGGTGCCCGACTTACAATGTATGAGTTAAAACGGGAAGGCATTCCAGCCACGTTGATTACGGATGGTATGGTTGGGTATGTTATGTCTAAACAGCTAGTGAACAAGGTTGTGGTGGGCGCTGATAGGATAGTTCGAGACGCTGTGATAAACAAGATTGGCACGTATTCAATTGCTGTGTTAGCTCATGAACATGGCATTCCCTTTTATGTTGCAGCTCCCCTATCTACTTTTGATTTGACCCGTACTTCAAAGGATATAGTCATTGAGGAGAGAAGTCCCAAGGAAGTCACGCATTTTGGTTCTAAAAGAACTGCTCCAGAAGAGGTGAATGTGCTAAATCCAGCGTTCGATATTACGCCAATGAAATATGTAAGTGCCATCATCTGCGAAACTGGTGTTCTTTCTCCAACAGAACTCAAAGAGTTTTCTACGGCTAAAAAGAGGATTTAAATCTTAAACGTATGTACAACAGCGTTAGTAAGCAGATTGGAGACTACAGCTTTGAAGCAACCAGAACGTGAGACTGAGACAACGCATGATATTGAATTAAAGATAAAAGCTTCACTTGGAAAGAAAGGCGTTCTGGTTTCTTCTCCAGAAGACATTGAAGGACTTTCCTCAAGAGGCTACGGAGTTTCTGAAAACAAGAAGCTGCTGCTCACTTTTTATGAGGCATTATTTCTAGTCAGCAAACATATCCTCCAAGTTGAGGATGAAAAAACTGGGAAAGAAGTGAGTTTCCAAGAGCTTCTTAAGCGTTTTCAATTGGTTGATGAAGATGCATGGGTTAAATACTTGATTTATCGGGATTTAAGAAGTCGAGGCTACGTAGCTAGAGAGGGTTTCGGCTTAGGTATAGACTTTCGCGTTTATGAACGAGGAGAGTATGGAAAAGAAACCGCTAGATACCTAATATTTGGGATTCAGGAAGGCAAACCCGTTTCAGTGGAGGAGCTGGCGCGGACCTTAAAGTATGCTCAAAGCTTAAAGAAGAAGCTGGTGCTTGCGGTTATAAATAGAAGAGGCGAAATCGTGTACTACTCCCTTTCAGAACTGACTTTAAAGTGAAAAACATGGAAAAAATTGTAGCTATCATACAGCTTATTCGCCCAATTAACTGCGTAGTTATGGGAGTCGCTGTGCTGGTGGGGATGATTGTAGCGGCTCAAACTTTTCTTCTAGATGGAAAAACGGCTCTTCTCGGATTCATCACAGGATTCACCTTCCTAGCCGCAGCGAACGCTGTTAACGACTATTACGACAGAAATATCGACGCGGTGAATG
>QMYO01000482.1 GCA_003662715.1 Candidatus Bathyarchaeota archaeon
AAAACCCCTCAACATCATCGTATCACTTGGTATAATCGGAGTTATGACAACAGTCTTCCTTGTCCGCTATCGCGCTAAAAAAGCGCAAGTATCTTGGAAAGTAATCCTTCCGGAGACGGTAGTAATCATTGCAATAGCAACCATTATTTCATTAATAATTGGCAGCGGCTTGTAAAACGGAATTTTAGTATGACTTACAATGTTGTTGGCGCCGGGAAGTAGGTTCAAACCTTCGTTTAAATCCTTGGTTTTTGCACAAACCTAGAAATCCGGTTAAAAATTCATTTTGAAGCGCTGGGGAAGGAATTTGAACCCTCCACTCTGTAACGACCTCACTCAATCTTTCCTTTTTGCAATAACGCACGCTGTGCCCTTTTCAGATGGCATCTTGAATTGCGAAAAATTAAATAGATTTCTACCAACATAACAATGGGTGAGGTGAATTATATGGCTAGAGTAGCGCGAGAAATGGTGAAGAAGGCTGGTATTAATGTTGACCAGCTAGTGGAACTATTAGTTAAGAATGCTGCTGCTGAGCTTACAACTTACTACTACTATACTATCCTTCGATGTAATCTCATAGGACTAGAAGGAGAGGGAATTAAGGAGATCGCAGAGACCGCTCGGATTGAAGATCGTAACCACTTTGAAGCTCTTGTCCCCCGCATATACGAGTTAGGAGGCAAGTTACCAGAAGACATGAAGACCTTTCACGACATCTCGGCTTGCCCCCCAGCTAGATTGCCAAAAGACCCAACTGATGTTATGGCAATGTTGAAGGTGCTGGTCGAGGCGGAACGGTGTGCAGTGCGGGGATATACTCACATCTGCAATATGACTGCCGGTAAAGACCATCGAACATATGATTTATCACAGGCAATCCTCAACGAGGAAATTGAGCATGAGTCTTGGTTCTCTGAATTCTTAGGTGAGGGGCCGTCTGGCCACTTTATGCGAAGAGGTGAGACTTCGCCTTTCGTTTCCAAGTTCCTAAGGTGAGCCTTTCTTCCATAGCTTTTTGCTTAACATTTCTTAGCACGCACAGGATGGGTAATTTTAAACTTATATTCTTCCATGGAAGAAACTTAAGGAGATAGTTGAAAGACACGATTAAGGTGATAAATTTGGAGACTTTAAAGCAAGGATTCGTTTTTGTTTGTTCAGAAGCTACTCAGGATGAGTGCCTTGCGAGGATGTTATTTGGCTCAACATGGGCATACGAGGATGAAGTGTTAGAGGTTAAAGAAGGTGACCTCGGATTTCTATACAACATAGATACTGACATCCTCTTCGGCGTTTTTGAAGCTGTTAGTGACGGAAGTTTAGACATTGAGCCTGAGGCTTGGGGAGGCAGATTTCCCGCTCAAGTCAGAGTTCGTTGGATGGAGGAACATGAACCCATAAAAGACGCAAGATTCCTTTTCAGGAAGCTGAGAATAAAATTCGGCAATTTTTTGTTAACTCCCCAACAAGTAAACAATTTGCGGAGCGCCTTTGAACGCGTACCTGCAAGTGAAGAAAACTTCAGAAAAAAATATCCGAGGAAATACAGAGCCCAAGATGGACATTACGTTAGAACAAAAAGCGAAGCCATAATAGACAATTGGCTATATAACCACCTCATTGTCCACGCATACGAACGAAAAGTTCCAATAGAAGAAAACATGTACTGCGACTTTTTCATCCCACAAGGAAAATGCTACATAGAATACTGGGGTATGAAAGAAAAACAATACCTAAAAAGAAAGAAAAAGAAACGCGACTTATACCATAACTATAAGCTAAACCTCATAGAACTGACCGAAAAGGACATCGAAAACATTGACGATGTACTCCCCAAGAAGCTAATGCAATTCTTACCCAATACATTCAAAATCACCTAACTGACACAACATTCGCGCGTGCCTGAAGGATCGATGATTGCTCTAGCTTTTCGAGGGTTAAAGTTTTTGTGGATTGCCTGTAATTTCTGATCCGTTTTTTGGATAACTGTCTCACGCACTTTCTGCCTTTGCTGATGAAATATTATTCGTAAAATATTTCATTATGTTGCTTCTGCGCTGTTTTACGCTTTTTCCTCGCTTCTTTTCTTCTATATTAATAAATGGATGACACGACAAAAGCGACATTCACGACATGCAGGTCTAGGATTTAAATCCCGGTTGAGGCTCAAGACTTTTTGAATCTTCGCTCGGTTTTTCCTGTAGAGGCAGCTGATGATAGATCACGACAGCGGATAGCACCAAGAGGGACGCAGCCTAGTTATTAGCATGTTGACATATTTTGAACGTATATCATACGCGCTGCTTTGTTGCTGGACTGCTATGTCCTTACGGTGTAAATTTAGGTGCTTCATCAAAGGCATCTATTGCTTTGATATTTGCTCCAAGTTCTTGCGCGCTTCTTCATAGATTTGTTTCAATACATCCCTATACTTCGGGGACGAAGCTGCAGCAGCAACCGCATTCTTCATCAAACGCTGATGAGTCTTATAATGATACTTCAACAACAACGCGGCCTCAAATACGCTAGGCGCCTCTACCGCATAACGCAAAGTAAACAAAGAATCTAATATAATAG
>QMYO01000483.1 GCA_003662715.1 Candidatus Bathyarchaeota archaeon
ACTATGTCTGTTGTTTTTGTTAAAGCTCCTAGCATGACCATGTTGGCGTAAATTTTCGATTTGAGTTCAACTTCCGCCATTTTGGTTGCTGGAATTTTGAAAACTTTTACTTTGATTTTCGGCACTTCTCTAACTAAGTCTTCATCAACTAGAAGAGTCCCATCTTCCTTTAAGTCTTTGAGATGTTTGTCAAGGTCTGTTTGGCTCATCGCTACTAAGATGTCGCAGTTTCTAACCATGGGAAACCCTACTTTCTTATCAGCTATGATGACTTCGCTCTTTGTGGCGCTTCCCCTAGCTTCTGCTCCGTAACTCTGGGTTTGAACCACATACTTTTCGTCGTATACCGCGGCTCTTCCAAGAATTACTCCAGCTAACACAACACCTTGTCCTCCTAGTCCAGTGATTCTTATTTCAGTTCGTTTTTGCACTTTTCTGCGCCTCCTTTATGGTTTTGAATAGAGTCTCTGTGAACGTTGGAATCTTTCTCTCCACATATTCTCCCACAACTATCTTACTTGCAAGCTTCTCCGCAGTCATTTTCTCAGCTTCCTTGAGTAGAATAGAATTTTCTCTAAACCACCGAAACATTTCAGCAACATCCTTGAATCCAGCTCTCCTTCCAAACACAGTGGGACAGGGGCTTGTCACCTCAACGAAAGCGAAGCCTTTGGTTGCAACAGCTTTCTTAAGAGCCTGCTTTAATTGTTCGCCATGTGCAGTGGTCCAGCGGGCAGCGTAGGAAGCGCCTGCAGCAACAACAAGCCGAGTTACGTCTAATGGCTGTTCAAAACTCCCATATGGAGTGGTCGTTGTTTTTATTCCAATAGGAGTTGTAGGCGCAACTTGCCCCCCAGTCATGCCGTAAATCATGTTGTTTACCATGACAACAGTGATATCCAAGTTTCTACGGGCAGCGTGGACTAGATGGCTTAATCCGATTCCAGCGATGTCTCCGTCTCCACCAAACACGACCACGTTTAAGTCTGGACGCAGAAGTTTAACGCCAGTTGCAACAGGTATGCTTCTTCCATGAGGTGTGTGGAAAGAGTCGGCGTTGAAGTATGGGGATGGAATCCACCCTGCGCAGCCTATACCGCTGCAGAAAACAAATTTGCTTAGGTCTTTATGTCCCAGCTCATGAACGGCTCTAAGAAAGTAATTTATCACGGTTATGCAGCCACAGCCAACACAGAAGGGAAGACTCATGTCCCTCAAGTATTTTCTGCTGGTGAATGTGTCAGTCAACTTTTTTCACGCTCTCAACAATTTTTGCTAATAACTCTTCAGGCGTTATCATTTCTCCTCCGCCAATTTTGTTCAATGAAATAACTGGCACATGCCCGTGTACCACTCTTTCTACTTCATAAAAAATTTCTTTCATGTTCAATTCCGGCACGATAATCGCCTTGACGTTTTTAGCCATGTCACGTATCACCTCTTCTGGAAAAGGCCATATAGTCTTCAACCGAACAAATCCGACATTGATGCTTTTTTTCTTTGCTAGGTCAACGGTTTCGTATACTGCTCGAGAAGTGCATCCGAAAGAAACAATTCCGACGTCGCAATCATCAAAATTGTTGTTTTCGTAGTCCACAATTCTCTCAGCGTTGTTCCTAATCTTTCCAACAAGGCTCTCAACTAGTTGCTTATGCACGGCGCGGTCGGCAGTGAAGCGATAGCCATATTCATTGTGAGTCGACCCGGTTATAGGTATGTTATAGCCTTCGCCCACCGACGGCATAGGCGCCACGCCTTCGCCGTTGAAAAACGCTTTATCTGTTGGTTTCGGCTTTTTCCGATTTATAATCATTATTTGATTAGACTGTGGAATGATAATTTGTTCCCTCATGTGCGCAATGACCTCATCCGCCAACAACACCACAGGCGTTCGATAAGCCTCAGCCAAATTAAACGCGCGGATGGTTAAATCAAACATTTCCTGAACAGAATTAGGCGACAAAACTATGGAAGCGTAATCCCCATGAGTGCCCCAGCGCGCCTGCATCACATCGCCTTGACCACACTTCGTAGCTTGACCAGTGCTAGGACCAGCTCTCTGAACGTCTACAACAACACATGGAGTTTCAGTCATAAACGCATAGCCTATAAGCTCCTGCATCAAACTAAATCCGGGTCCAGAAGTAGCCGTCATAACTTTAGCTCCAGCCCAGCTAGCTCCAATAACAGCGCCAAGAGAAGCCATCTCATCCTCCATCTGAACGACGATTCCGCCAACCTGTGGAAGCCTCCACGCTAAGTGCTCAGCAATTTCACTGGCTGGAGTGATGGGATAACCAGCGAAGAATCGGCATCCAGCGGCTATCGCACCCTCGGCGCAAGCTTCGTTGCCTTGCCAAAAATATGTTCCAGCAATCACCTTACTTTTCAAAGTTGTTCCTCCCTTTTTATTCTAATCCATATCTCAACTCTTATTCGCAAATTGACTTATAGATATACTCATGAAAAAGCTAAGAATGTCACATAAAGGTATTAAAGCTTGTTGCACCATTAAATTTTAAAGGAAGAACAAATACACTTCTTTCGGAGGCGTCAATCAAGTGCTTGGTTGG
>QMYO01000484.1 GCA_003662715.1 Candidatus Bathyarchaeota archaeon
CAAAGGAAAGCAGGTTGAGGGGACAATTTTTGGTTTTCTGTTTGCTTTTATAGGCGCTCGGGTTTTCGTGAATCCGATGCAGGCGTTAATAGCTTCCGCTGTAGGCATGCTGATGGAATCTTTACCTACACCAGTCAGCGACAATTTAACTGTGCCTCTAGTCTCTGGGCTGGCGCTAACTTTAATTTCGTAAATAGGCGGGAAAAGGGAGAATTGTGTAAAGTTTAAGAGTTACACAAGAAGATTGATATTTCAACGATGTCTTAGTAATGTAATAGAACTGAATCATAGTAGTGAGTTACAATGTCTACGGAAAAACGGTTGAAACGATTTATTTTCAGATGGACAGCTCCAAAGGGCTTCGCCGCAATAATATTATTCTCAGCACTAGCACTCTTCGTTGAGTATGTTTTTGTCAGTCTATTCATATCCGCCGGATTAACAGAAAAAAACCCATTTACAACAACCTTTCAAGTTCCCCTAATCAACTCATCTTTCACCATAACCATTAGCCCGCTGCTTCACCTCATACCCTTCAGCGTTATTATTGTCCTTATTTCAAGCTGGACATACCTCACAAAATACATAGCAGTAGCGCCACGTAGAATCAAACCCATCAAAAAGCCGCCGAAAACCCAAAAGCGAAAGCTTCCTAAGAAGATGAGGAGGAGATTGCGAAGAGTCAGTCGTGCCCTCAAATCATTATATCGTCGGTTAAGCGGCGCGGTTCTTCGAGTCCGCGGCATATCATACGTGTTGCAAAAACTGTTTTTTGCAAGGGCCGCCATTAAGAGCACCGCAAATGTTCTCATGGTTTTCCTAGCGTCCTTTATTATACTGTATATTCTTGCTTATCCAAGCTCAACTTACGATGCGGTCATCGGATTTTATAAATGGAGCCCTGCCTTCCTAGGGTTCGTGGCGAAAACTATTGAGATAGCTGAAGGAGTGGGACAAGCTATATCTCCAATAGGACAGATGGGCTCAGCCATAACTAACACGTTGCTTGCCGCAGCACCAAGTTTTAGAAGCACTCTCGAAAACTTTGGAGCTTCAACGGTTGGAGGAATTGCCAAATTAGACCTTGTAAGCAAATATGCCCTTTGCCAAAACCTTGCAGCGTTTATCTCAGCCATCACCGCACTAGCATATGGACGATACTATTCCATGCGTTTGTACCGACGAACGTCGTGAGTAAACCCTTTTCTTTCCAAATACCACTACTTGTAATTGTAAGGAGACAGTGATAGGGGATGGCGGACCGTCCAAGGTTTGGTCCAGCAGGAGTTCCTCTAGCATTTAGGGAGCTTAATCGCCCAATATTTGAATTTCCTAAATACCTACGAGACGAGGGACTCGATGCATTTGAGTATCAAGCAGTTCGCTGGGGAACTAAACCCCAAATGAATAAGGAGATTGCGGAAAAACTTGGTGCCAAAGCTAGAGAACACGATGTATGGCTAACAGTTCATAGCTCATACTTCGTCAACTTTTGCGGAAAAATAGGAACTATTGAAGCAAGCAAGAACCGTTTGATTGCATGCGCAACAGCCGCCAACTGGATGGACGCGCATTTAGTAGTATTTCATCCAGGATTTTACGTAAACCGGTCTCCTAAAGAAGCCATGGAACTTTGTGTAAAAGCGATAAGTGATGTTGTAGAGTCCATGAAGACTCTTGGAATAGCTAAGGTGAAACTTGGACCAGAAACCGCAGGTAGGTCTTCGCGACTTGGAAGTTTAGATGAAGTGTTGACGTTATGTGAAAGAGTTGATTCGACCGAGCCCGTAGTTGACTGGGCTCACATTCATGCGAGGGAGGGAGGAAAGCTGAAAACAGTGGATGATTTTCAAAAGATTGTGGATATAATTGAGAAACGATTAGGAACCGATGCTATAAGAAATTTGCATTGCCACTTTACGCACATTGAATTCACGGAAAAAGGAGAGAAGCGTCATCATATATTGGATGAGGGGTATGGACCTGACTTCCAGTGTCTAGCAACTGTCATAGCAGAGTTAGGTCTAAAGCCTGTCATAATTAGTGAAAGCCCAATTCTCGATGTGGATGCTCTAAGGATGCAGAACATTTTATTGGAGGAGTTAGAAAAGAGGAAAAGCCATAAGTAACAGCGAACATTCAATTTTTGCGATAGCTTTTCAAAATGTCATCTAATATCATAGGATGGTGTTAACTTGGTGCGACTCAAAGGATTTGAAAAACTCGTTGGCGTTGACGAAGCGCTTTCCATCTTTCTAAAACAACTTAAACCAGAAAAACTGAGGGCTGTTCAGGTTCCCATTCAAACGGCATTAAAACGAGTCCTAGCTGAAAACTTCATAGCTGAAACTGACCTACCTCCTTTCGACCGCTCAGCCGTAGACGGTTACGCTGTAAGAGCAGAAGACACCTTTGAAGCATCACAGTTTAACCCAAAAATCCTCAAAATAACCAAAGGCGACAAAATAGGTGAAAAAGAAGCAAAACCCATATGGACGGGGAATCCTCTCCCAAAAGGAGCCAACGCCGCAATTATGCTGGAGCACACAAAGAAAGTTAAGGACA
>QMYO01000485.1 GCA_003662715.1 Candidatus Bathyarchaeota archaeon
AATATCGTTATCGGTTCTGGATAGTAAACATTGACAATACGCAATAAGCTGTTTCCAGTTCTCTCTAACTCTCCATCTAATATCTTTCTTGCAAACATTTCATAGGCTCTACACACATCTTCTATATCCACGTAGAGCATCGGTCTATACACGCTGTGTTTATAAGGGGTAATAGGTTCGCCTCTTAAACCTCTCGTTATGAATATGTTAGCAGCAGTCTTTTCAGGCATGCCTTCACCTAAAACGGTTCCCATCCTGATTATGCCGTATATTTTATCTGACATCTCATCGTAAAAGCGAACAATAGCCTCCTGCGCAACCTTAGACAACCCATATAGCCTCGCTCTATCCTCAATCTTGTCAGGTCTGAAGCCAAACTCCTCATTTATAACTCCACTTAACTCTCTTTCACCAATAGTATGCCATGAACTAGCCAAGATCATGCCTTTAACATTTGGCAATTCGTCAACAGCCCTACAAACGTTATGAGTGCCTATGAAATTAACTTCATATGCTAATCGTTTATTCTCATTAATGAGAGGAATCTGAATAATGGCTGTATGAATAACTAAGTCAACATCGTTTAGTACCTTTTTAACTTGCTCGAAGTTTCGAATATCGCACAGCTCAAATGTTAGGCTCTTCAATTTATTTTTAGGTTCTTTAACATCCAATATTTTTACTCTGAAAAACGAAGATAGATGTTTGACTAAAGAAGAACCTATGAAGCCTGAACCGCCTACGATTCCAATTTTATATTCACGCATAGTTTTCGCCTCTTATTTCCCCTTTAAGATTTCTTCGTAAAGAACTTCAAGGGAATCCACGACCTTATCAATTGAGAACTTCTCCTTTACAAGCTTACGGGCTCTATGACCCATATTCCTAGCCTCTTCCGGATGCACGAGCATGTACACAATCATTTCCGCCAATTCTTGCACATTACCAGCCCCAAACAGCAATCCCGTTTTCCCATGTATGATAACATCCGAAATGGACTCAACATTTGAAGCGATCACAGGTTTACCGCAAGCATATGCCTCAAGCAGTCCCATTGGAAAAGTTTCGTATCTTGAAGGCAGAACATATATAGCCGCATCAACGTATGCCTCGAGCTTATCCTCACCGTACAAGGGTCCTGTAATCAGCACTTTATCCTCTATCCTAAGAGCCTTAGTTAAAGCTTTAAGTTCGCCGAGATATCCGTCGTCAGGACCAACAACCACAAGCCTAACATCACCCAACTTCTCAATAACATCTGCAAAAGCCTTAACAAGAACGTCAATACCCTTTATTCTATGGATTCTACCCAAGTAAAGTACTATTTTCTCATTTTCATCCATGTTAAACTTCTTCTTGAAGATCCCTTCTGGCGGCAAATTGGCATACTCAGACAGGTCTATTCCATTGGGTATTATGGCGATTTTCTCTTCAGGCACACCCATAGCCTCATACTGCTCAGCCTCCATATGGCTAAGCGCTACTATTTTTGACACCTTTTTGAATACTTTCTCTGCATATAACTTGTCTATAAATATTCTTGAGAGCTTTCTCAACTTTCCACTAGGTAAAGGTGATTTGAAAGAGCCGTGCGGTTGAAATACTATAGGTATGTCAAATAACCCAGCATGGTATGCCGCTATCGCACATTGAAGACATCTCGCATCGTGAATGTGAATGACATCAAACTTCTTAATATCATCTCGAATCGAGTAAAAGATAGAGGGCGTAAAGAAAATAGTACCATATCGAAGTAAATAAGGGAAATATCGGACCTTAATTCCATCGACATAGGCTGGAGAGTTCTCAATCTTAATTCTGGCTTTACCGTGCAGATCTAAGGCGTTACTGGCGTAAACAGCAACATCATTACCCTTCTTTGCCAGAGCTCTAGTTAGCCCATAGACTACCCGCGTAATGCCGTCAGCCACTTCAGCTTTAGGAGGAAAAATGTAACTAACGTGCAGAATCTTCATATCAGATTACTCGGCTAACACCACGATGGTTGAGTTTAAGGAATTTAAAACGGGTAAATGTTCAAACGTTCTTTCGACAGCATCAACAATGTGGACGAGAAAGTGAGTAATAGAAGAGGAATTTAGCAGTTTAAGCATTCGAGCAAGAGGAAAACTAAAGAAAAACAAGTATCGAGTCGATTTAATTTTGAAACCCTGTAACTCAAGATGACTCCTAAGCTGAGTTGGAATAAACGGTTCTTCACCGATAGTATGCGTTTCCATTGGAAACAGTTTCCTGCTAATCGCGGAGAGAGGGTTCAACTTGTTCGGCTCCATCAATATGAACATGCATCGATTTTTCAAAACACGCCTAACTTCCTTAAGACCCTTCTTAACATCTAAGTGATGAAGTGTAGCTATGCTTACTACGGCATCAAAGACTCCTTCCCTAAAAGGGAGATGCATACCATCCCCAACAATAAAGTTCGCCAGAGGGGCTATCCTCTTAGCACTACTGATTAACGAACGGCTAACATCTATCCCTACAACCTCGCAATCGTAAGAGGCTAAGACTCTTGACAGCCAACCTCCACCGCAACCAAAGTC
>QMYO01000486.1 GCA_003662715.1 Candidatus Bathyarchaeota archaeon
GAGTACTTCTAAAGTTGGCAATACGCCCTTTACATTTTTTAATGATTCTATTCCTTTTGCAATTCCTACTTTTGGATTTTTCTCCATAAAATCCACTTGACGTTTTATGTGATCCTTCGGTAGAATCATATCCGCGTCAACCCATAAAATATAATCGCCTTCAGCGTTTTCAACAACAATCTGTCTTTGCCATCCGAGGCCTCCTTTTTCAGTGAATATTTTAGTCCTAAACTTTGCTCCCCGTAGGCAATCTTTAACGATGCTCAAAGTTTTGTCACTGCTGCAGCCATCGACGATAATGAGTTCCACTAATTCTGGCGGGAAATCTTGGTTGAGTATGCTTTCTATGGCTTCTTTGATTGTTGTTTCGGCATTTTTAACGCATATGCCAATAGTGACTTTGGGTTTCATAAAACCTGTCCTATTCCTATTTAAGGTGGTATTTGGAAAATTATCATGGAGGGTTTTTATAAATTTCAGCCCCTCCGCTTGTATATATTTTGCTCATGTTTTCTAGGAATGGAAGTTCACTCGTCGGGTGGGTGTAAACGCCTCCGGCAACCATCGTTCCGGTAACTGTTATGTTATGGATGCTGTTTAGCGAGTTTAAGTAAACCATGTGCCCTTTTGACAGTATCGTTGCATTTGAAAGAGGTGTAATATGCCAGTCAAGTATGAGGCCATAAGTGCGCAGTTCATGCCTTATAGAAGATAAGTCTGCAAATATATGGCTTTGTTTAAAGTTTGTATTTGTGGACAACCATTTAATGCCGAAAACACTTTTGTCGTCTACATATCCTGACCAGAAGTAGAGTCTGTATTCATCCATTCTGTGAAGGCTAAGCGGTGCCCAACTCTCTGTTCCGGTCAACTCGTAGACAAAACCTATTTGGAACAGAAAGAAAGGTATTAGCACCCCTAAGAGAAGAATTGAAGTGAAGCCTTTTCTACGTTGTTTAAACAGTAATTTAATCAGAAATTCCGCTCCTAAAATGCATAAAGGCGCTAGCAAAAACAGTAATACGTGATAAAACCTCGTTACGTTTAATGTTTTAGAAAACCCTGGCAGTACTATAACTAAGGCTAAGAAAAATGCGGCAACCACTGTTAAGGCAAAATGGTCTGTTTCAAGTTTTACGTCTACCTTTTTCGTAATTAATCCAAAGAAGCCCAATACCATAAAGAATTCGGTGAGGTGTAGAAATATTCTGCTTAACAAGTTCCAGACAGTTTTTGGCTGTTCAAGTCCTAGAGCCCTCAATATTGTCGGCTCTCTTGACGACGGGTCAAAGAACTCATTTAGTTGCGCAAGCACGTTATTTCCAAAGGACAGTGTGCTTTCAAAAGTCGCCGAATGCGATGTATAAATGTACCAGGCGAACATGAAGACAAAAAGAAGCATTACCATAGTTACCGTTATTTTTCTGGAAGACTTTCTTGTCAGCAAAAATACGAATAGTACTGTAAGAATAGATAATCCTAGGAAAATTTCTGCTAGTGCATAGTGAGACATTACTAATCCAGCGCTAAAAATTACGAAGCACATTTTATTAAAAGGGGTTCTTTTCCCGTTAAATATGGAAAGCAGTAACAAAGCTAGAAATATCTCAGAGACCATTTGTCTGCCGAGTCCCATCATCTCCGTATAGAATGTTATGGAAGAAACAAAAAAGAAAACTGCGAAAAATGATCTTGTTAGTCCATATTTCTTTCTCCAAAATTGAAATAGGATTAATGGTACAAAAGAGAAAATTACCGGATACAACATCTTCCGTACATAAAGTGAGTCTACACCTGATACTGTTGACCAGATTGTAGGAAGTACTGTGAGACTTGCCATCGAATTTAGTCTACCATGTAACATATCCCGGAAAAGGGTGGAATCCCAATATGCCTTGATTTCCGTGGATTTATAGATGAAATATTCATATGAGGTGTCAGATCCATAAGAGATTGGATACTTAAAAATGATGCATGAATGGAAAATTATCGACAAAGCTATTAGGAAAACAGCGACGGCGTAAAGCTTTTGGGGCAATACACGCTTCGAAAAGATCATCCCTAAAACAATGAATAATGCTATTAATGCTATGATAAAAAGTAAAAATACGTTGTCTCTAAAAATAGTCATCCATATAGCACCAAAAATGCTTATTACAGGAAGAAATAGTAGGAAAATGAGAGTAGGAGTAATCTTCCAGTCCACTTTGATTTCAAAAAAGTTGTCACGGTCGTTCCTTAAAGCAGTTAGAAAAGTGATTACAAGTAGAAACATGTTCAAAACTGTTAATAAAGGCATTAAAGAAAGTGGTCTAGAAATGCCTAATAAAGGACCCAGCTCGTTGACTAGGACGCCGGCAAACATTAAGAATGCAAGGCTCAGCCCTACTGAGAAAACGACAATTTCTATTTGATCAAGCTCTTTCGGTTTCATCAGCAGGATGATAAGTAGACCGGGCATTATTGTGAAATATACTAAGCTGAGAACTTGTCTAGCTATTGACACATTAAGGAATATCGAAACATTCACTATGAGCTGTAAGAATAATAAAGTTA
>QMYO01000487.1 GCA_003662715.1 Candidatus Bathyarchaeota archaeon
GCAAAGGGGGCTCTTAAAAACTGTCCAGTTTGGTTTATGCGGGTGATTTCTCCGCATCTTTTGCATTTGAAGGCTGCCTGCATTACCATGGGACGTACTGGCGTTGAGCGGACAACGATTCCTTCAACCATGACAAGCTTGCCAATATGGTCTGAACCCAGTTTGCGTAAATGGGTGGCTCGCCACAATCTTACTATTCTAACAGCGACCTTTTCCGCTTTTCTCGCTATTTTTTCTGCATATTCTGGGTCTTCTATTCGAAGCTGGTCATAAGCTGCATTGTTAGCGTACTTTAAGTATTCGTCAGGCTCTTCTAGAAGTTTTTCAGCGAGTTTTTGGTCAAAGGTTAGCAAGTCTTCAAAGGCGACTGTTAATGATTTGCTGTTAGCTATTGCCATCTGCGCTATTTTTTTCCTATATTTTTCAGTTTTGAAAAATTCTTGAAAATGTTCCTGCGGGTCGATAGCTTCCAATTCTTCCGTCATTCTTTCTTTCCTTCCTTAAGTTCCAATAATTTTGTTTTCCATTCTTTAATAAGTGTGTATAATCTGTCATACAAAAAACGTTCTTCTTCAGTAAAATTCTTTAACATTTGTTCGGTTTGAGCTGGGGCAGATGCGAGGGAAACAATCTTTTTCAGTCTTAAATTCACTATATCTCTTACAAAATGCCTAATTTTCTCATATTCCCTTATTTTCTCCGGGTTTTTAGTGGCTTCTTCCTTAAGCTCTTTCAAATATCTCTTAAGTTTTGGATAGAAATTTTCTGGCAGTTTTGATATTTGATTTGTTGTTTGTACGCGTTCTGTCCAGTGGATTTTATAGATTTTGTTTGCGTCTAAACGTTCGTCTTCCCGAAAGCGCACTATTCCAGCCTTTTTCAGCTTTTCAGCTATCCAAAATTGTATTTCATATTCGTTTCCTTCCTCAAAAGGGCCAACGTTTAGCCCAGCTAGTTTAATTTCTGGGCAGTTTCTGTTGGCGATAACTTTTACAAGTGAATGTTCAAAATCGAAATCAACATTGTTAAGTTTCTCTGTTAATGCTTCTAGCATTCGTTTCCTTCTCCCATTATAAAGGTAGCTACTCTAGAACAAATATAAGGTCGCTAGTTTAAAAATTTAGATTAAAAAATTTAAGCAATTAAATGCTGCTGGGCTGCCCGTTGTTTACCTTAAAAAGGAAAGCACTGAGTTTTGTTAGGGCCATAGCCCAAGCGTTTTTATTGCGCCTGCTACTCGTCCCACCTAAACCATTAATGCGACCATTCGCATGTCGCTTTCTTCTTTTCCGTTATTGAATAAACGTCGTTAAACGTTTTCCACTTTTATCTTCAAATTTAATTGTGTAGACAAGAAAGGCTTAATAACTGGATGGTTTTAATGTATCCTCATAGTTTACAAACGTAAAGGTGTAAAATATGTCTGAGCAAAAAACAAGCCTTTACGAAGAAGCGTTGAAAACGCTAAAAAAGGCGGCAGCTGTACTGAATTTGGAATCCGATGTTATAGAGGCCTTAAGCAGTCCAGAGCGAATACTGATTGTTTCTATCCCTGTGAAGATGGATGATGGGAAAACGAAGGTTTTCACTGGCTATCGTGTGCAACATAATACTGCAAGGGGTCCAGCAAAAGGTGGCATTCGTTATCATCCTAGAGTATGTCTAGACGAAGTTAAATCCCTAGCATATTGGATGGCTATAAAAAATGCTGTTGTGGGCGTTCCTTATGGCGGTGGCAAAGGCGGAATTACATGTAACCCGAAGGAAATGTCACAGGGTGAACTTGAACGGCTAACAAGAGGCTATGCAGCTGCGATAGCGAAGTTCATTGGACCGGACCAGGATGTTCCTGCGCCTGATGTGGGCACAAACGCTCAGATTATGGGATGGTTTGCTGATGAATACTACAAGATTGTCGGGAAAACTGTTCCTGGAGTGATAACCGCTAAACCCTTAAGCATAGGTGGTTCAAGAGGAAGAGGAACTGCTACTGGTCGTGGAGCATTCTTTGCTACACTGGAAGCTGCTAAAGCCTTCAACATACCCTTAAGAGGGGCACGCGTTTCCATACAAGGATACGGCAATGTGGCACGACCGATAGCTAGGTACCTTCATGAATTAGGCTGCAAAATCGTGGCAGTGAGCGATTCTACGGGTGGTGCATATAATCCGGAAGGTATGAACCCTATTGCGCTTGCAGAATTCAAAGATAAAACACGCACTGTGAAAGGTTTTCCTGGAAGCAAAGAACTGAGCGCTATTGACCCAATTACAGTGGACTGCGATATACTTATTCCAGCAGCCCTAGAAAATCAAATAACAAAAGAGAATGTTGACGGCGTTAAAGCAAAGCTTATAGTTGAAGAGGCCAACGGGCCAACAACCCCTGAAGCAGACAAAATACTGCATGAAAAAGGTGTCAAAATAGTTCCAGATGTTCTAGCTAATGCGGGAGGCGTCACGGTAAGCTATTTCGAATGGGTTCAAAACCGCATGGGATACTACTGGAGCGACGAAGAAGTTGACGAAAAACTTAAACAAGCAATGACAAAA
>QMYO01000488.1 GCA_003662715.1 Candidatus Bathyarchaeota archaeon
ACGTTAGAGTGCCGCGGGCCGGACTTGAACCGGCGACAACCCGGTCTTCAGCTTCACCCTCGAGTAATGGCTTAGACGAGTCGGGTGCTCTCCCAGTCTGAGCTACCGCGGCACTATTCAACATGAAACGCATGTTCATTTTTAAGTTTTCGCAAAAACTAGTGGTCCAGAATTTCCATAAGACATTAATCGAATCAGTATAATAATGATAAAACTACTTTAGAAAGTCTCGTAAAATCACCTTAGCCACCCTGTTTGGCGTTGCGGTGTTTATTTCAAAGATTGCCTTGCCCTCTCCGTTTGACAAGACTCTGCTCGTGTTTCAAGCATTGTTTCTGACCCTAGGAGCATTATTAATAGGCATGATGGGCGCAACTTATGTGTCGTTAGTTGAAGGCTTTTTAACGGCATTTTGGAGAGCTTCCACAGCACCTTTCACCTTAACATTCGCGCTGACCTATGGATTGTTAGTTGACAGTTTAATTCCAGCGTTTAAGGCTAAAAATTCAAAAGGAGACGTTAAGACCGCTAGGATAGTCGCTGTCGTAATTGTCAGCACAGGAATTGTTGGTTTAGCAAGTTATTATGTCAGCGTTTTCGTAGTGAAAATTATAGCCAGAACCCCTACTGTTATATACATCGTAGGAGTCGCAATCAACATAATGGAAATAGCTATTCTCATAACGGGTTTGGTAAATGGGTTTATAGCTGGATACGTGGCTTCGTATGTTTGGAAGAGGAATCTACAACAGCTTATAATATTGTGAACGCTAAAATATATCTCACTTATTTCATCTAGCCGATTGCTTCTCCAATCTAGCAAGTTTTTTCTTCTTTCTCTTCTCTTTCCTTTCCTTCTTCTTTAGGGGCTTAGGTTTTCTTCCTCTAGCCTCTCCCTTCATTCCACCTTTCGCACTTCCGCTCATGAGAGCGTCTTCCTTTTTTGCAGAAAAAGAAGTTGTTTACGCTTCTTAAAAACATTATTCGAGCAACAAATAAAACGCGTTAAGAATAAAGTCAATGAAACGAATTTAAACAAGTTGCATAACGTAGAATTTTCTAGACACTGATTAAGTTATGTAAATATCTATAACCTTCCTCATTCGCTTTGGAGGAAGCCACCCTTTTTTACTCAATTCTCTTATCCCCTTGACCAGCGACTGTATATGCACGATTCGAGCAATATCTGACAAAGTCAATAAGCCAACGAGTTTTCCCTTTTCCATTATCGGAAGCTTCTTTATGTTTTTCCTAAACATCAACATCGCAGCGTCTTCTACGAACATGTCTGGCCCCCCAACTATTAATGGAGCAGACATTATCTCTGAAACTTTTGTTTTTTCCGGATTCTTTGATTTCGGGATAATTCTCTTTAAAACGTCTCTTTCAGTCATAATTCCCATGGCTTCTCCATTCTTTGTTATAATTAGACACCCGATTTCATATCTGTTCATAATTTCAACAGCTTCTTTAACTGTTGCATCAGCTCGTACTTTGATTACTTCTTGAACCATTACCTCTTTAACATACAATTTTAAGTGCACTCCAGAATTAATTATCAAGTTTGGCGTATAAGTCACTGTGTGTACATGAAAGCGACGTACATAAGGCTTTCCTGAAATGAAATTAACGCAACAAAAACAAAACTGATGGGCCGGGCCGGATTTGAACCGGCGATCTTCGCCGCGTGAGGGCGACGTCTTAGCCGAGCTGGACTACCGGCCCACATCAAAGTTTAACGGTAAACAAATTCCTTTATATCTTTCGTAACATTTCAACACATCTTCTCAGTCATAACCATTAATGCGTTACAGTAATGTTGCCCGCTTCATAAAGAAAAATCTAGATCCATGCATGTGTGTTATTTATTATGCTTTCTTAACAATAATTAATCCGTTCCTTTCGAACCATACAATTTTGTCTCCTTCTTTAACTCTGAGCTTCTCCATATTTTCTTTTGGAACGGTAACTTGTCTGTTAGAAGTTATTTTGCTTATTTGAATCAGAGATAGAGAAGAACGAGATAATTGAAGAACAAATCAAAGAAGAAGGTTCTATCCCTTAGTGTAAGGAAATAGAAAAAGTCTCGATTGAAGAAGTTGAAAATCCTTACAAGAAGTTAAGACGACATGGATTTTAAAAGAGAATAGCATACAATATTGTAAAAGGTTCTATGAAGATTAGAGATGCCCAAAATTATGAGCTAAGCATAGAACCATAGGAATTAAGAGTTTTTGGTAGCTTTCTTGAGTTTAGATTTAGCAAAATATCGTCTATCAGATTTGCTTAGCTTTTCTAAGAACTCTTTACTGTATTGACCTTTTAATGTCGCTTCATCGCTTTTCCAATATCTATATTTAACACCATATTCTCGCTTGTTTCTCTCAGCTAGCTCATGCTTCCTAGAATCGTCTTTATAGTAAAGGCATAGCACATGTTCAATTTGACCTTTAAGAAGACTCATATTGACTTTAGCTCTGTGGAATCCATGTTTCTCTATCTCATTGTTAGCTATCTCGATAAGCTTGTCTTTATCTGCGCTAAAGAAAA
>QMYO01000489.1 GCA_003662715.1 Candidatus Bathyarchaeota archaeon
AAAGGCTAGCTACTGAAATGATTGGATTCAGAATATTCTTGGAAAAGTTATTTCAAACTCTTTTCTGAATATTAGTTTCCAAAAGAAGAGGTGCGATTATTGCAAAACATTCTTGAAAACATGGTTTTTCTGTCTAATGATGACTTGAAGAAAATTCACGACGCTACTTTAGATGTTCTTGAAGAAACTGGAGTCAGAGTGAATCATGAAGACGCGTTAAAATTGCTGAAAGATGCTGGTGCTACGGTAGATGCTAAAGAAAGGATTGTGAAGATTCCGCGCGGTTTGATTGAAGAAGTAGTTAAGAAAGCAAAAAGAAGCGTTACGTTATGTGGCAGAAACCCAAAGAATGATGTGAAGTTTGGTGAAGGCAAAGTTTACGTTATGACTTCTAGCACTGGACTTAGAGTTTTAGACATGGACACTGAAGAAATTAGGATGTCAACCAAAAAAGACGTAGCTGACAGCGCAAGATTGGCTGACGCTCTAGACAATCTGCACATATATTCAATTATGGTGGACGCTTTAGACTGTCCAGACGAAATCATGACTCTGGAAGAAATTGATGCCATGTTCAATAACACCGAGAAACACATCGACACAGGAGCCCAAAGCGCCGACATCACCCGAGATGCAATTCGAATGGCGGCGGCAGTGGCAGGAGGCTTCGAAGAACTTAGGAAAAGGCCGATAATAGATTTTATGCAGAATCCAGTTTCTCCACTCATACATAACAGAGGAGACACCGAAGCTATATTAGAATGCGCCAAACATGAAGTTCCTCTAATGATTTTAAACGAGGCGCAGGCTGGAGGCACCTCACCAATTACGGTTGCGGGCACCGTCTTAATCAATAATGCTGAGGTGCTTAGCGGCATGCTAATTGCCATGTTATCAAATCCCAACGTGCCCCTAATTTACGGCACCTCATCCAATGTTTTAAACATGAGCATAACTCCTCAACCTGTTCTCGGCTTTATCGAGTCAGGGCTAATCAGCTCTGCCACCGCTCAGCTAGCTAAATACTACGGCTTTCCGTGCGTGATCGGAACAGGTTTCGGTGAGGCAACAGCATCTAGTGATGAGCGCACGTGGAGACTAGGGATTGTTCATGCCATGTTGCTTGCCCTCGCAAAGGTGGATGTTCTTTATGGTCCAGGATTGATAGATGAGGCAAGAACTCTGTCTTATGAAGAGATGGTTATCGGAAATGAAGTTGCAGGTATGATTCTACGAGGCGTGGAAGGTGTAGAAGTTACGGAGAAAACATTGGCTAAAGATATTATTCATAAAGTTGGACCTGGCGGAAACTTTCTGTCCCAAAAACATACGCTTGAACATCTGAAGAAAGATTTTTTCATTCCCGAAATGTTTGATAGAAAAAAGACGAAGGATTTGGTGGAAGGAGCGAGGGCGAAAGCTAAGGAGATACTTGCAACTCATCAGCCTGAGCCTTTAGATAAAAGTGTGAAGGAACAGCTAAGACAAATTATCAAAGAAGCTTGGAAGAGAGAGCGGAGAAAGAGGGGAAGCTAAAAAATATGCAAAGCTCATCGTTAGACTGGAAATTTAAGGTAACACTCAGTTAAGGTTAATTAGAGAAGAATACAGAGCTTAACGTGAATGAATCCGTATGTTGGAGCGCCTTATAGTGGTGACACAGAACGAAACAAGAATCGCCCTCAGAATTCTTTTGGTGACGCCTCTCATCGTCTTCGTTCTCCTACTTGTTTCCTCATACTTTTTGTCGATGCCTTTAGGACTAGCGCTATTTTTCTTCACCCCTGAAGGAGCAGCTTTCAGTAAACTTCCTCTTCCCTTAACAGAATTTCCAATGTTACTGTTCATGGTATTTGGCTTTTATATCCCTGTGCCAGCTAGCTATGGGCTAGCTTTCTTGTTTCTTTTAGGCATCTATGTCATCTGCTTTGCTGGTGCTTGGAGATTTAGAGAGAGCCTTCACGACGTGGTCAGAAAAAGTTTTTCTCGCCCCTTCACCAAACTTTTTAACAACAACTTGTTCGCCATGCCCATCATAGCGAGCATGCTGTTCATCGCTGTTGCTACGATACATCTCTTTCAAGAGTCACAGGGTATTCCAACGGGTACTCTCCCTGAAATAGACCCTTTCCGCCTATTTTTTCAATTAACTTCTTCCCCGTTGCTCGAAGAAATCGGTTTCCGCATAAGCACAATTGGAGTATTTCTCATCGTCTATCTATTATCGGTGAGAGGAAAGAAGTTGGCAACGTTGTCAACTGGACAGGCTTTGAAAGTTACACTTTTGATTCCACTGTACCCTGATAAGGCGAAGAAACTGCTTGGCGTGAAAACAATAAGTGAATTCGGCATAAAAGGAATCAGCAGAGGTGAATGGATAATGATTATAATTACATCACTTGCTTTTGGATTGGTTCACTACATTTTTGGTTGGGGACCTGGAAAAATTACGACGGCAACTTTGGATGGTTTCGTCTTTGGCTTGACATACTTGTTCTACGGTATTCAAGCACCGATACTTCTACATTGGTTCTTCAATTATTACTTGAC
>QMYO01000490.1 GCA_003662715.1 Candidatus Bathyarchaeota archaeon
GCGGTATATTTTTAGCGTGGATGACATAATCATTGCGGAAAAATATGGGATGCTCACAAACTAGCCATCAACTACTACATCTTCTATTTCATAATCATTCGAACATCTACCAAACATACCACTCCAACCTTAATACAATTTATCCTAACCTCAAAAAAATGGAGATGGGAGGAGGTTTTCTAATATTCCTTCTTCTCCTTTGCCTTTTCCATCCTAATCCCCAAACCTTCGGAGATGAAGTATACCGCATATCCCCACCAAAGCGTATAGATGAGATAGAATGCAAGCAAACCAACAACAGTTTTATAGTAACGAGCGATGGTCTTTGGTTCTATACCATAGAAGTTGTAAGCCGGTTCTATCGCCTTTTTTATGACATCTTCAACGAACAAACCCTCCTCACTCTTGCCAGCCAATAAGCATTCCTTGGATATCTTCGTAAGGGTTATCCACCAGTAGTACAAGGCCTCCTTTGCCCCCATTCCATACAATTCTTTCTTCTCACCTTTGAACACCGCATCTGCATCGCTTAAAGCTCTTTTAAGTATTGCGCCGAGATCGCCACTGATTTTCAGTTCGTTGCCTTTAACCTCAAAATCTGCAACTCCTGCATATAGCTTTGCTGCTTTTTCAGCATCGCCACCGCTTTTCATTTTAATCTTAATATCAAGACTTCTTCCCGCAAACTTCTCAGCTTTCTTTTCAAGTTCCGGAATAAAGTAAGTTGAGCTCTTTGCGAGTGAGGAGAACATTTCGTCTGAGAACTGCATCACGTTCTTACCATCAATGACCGGACTCAACATGACTGCTAGTATAATAAAGAAAGACGCCGCGAGAGCAATTCCGATTGAGAACGACTTCTTATCCCTGACAGCCGCCATTGCTCACACCTCCTCTCTCAGCCCTCTTATGTTGGTAATAAACTTCATGAGCACCCAAGCTGCAAATACGCCGACGAGTGCAAAAAATATAACAACGCCAGCCATCCTCAAGCCCTCTGCGAGATTCTTGGACATGTCTATGACTCCCAAAGCCAAGAATTTTGATGGCAAAGCGAAAAGCCTGTTCAGGAAACCGGCGAGGACCGCTATGGCATAAAAACCCCTGAGGTGCAGACCTTTAACAACCTTCGTTGTCAAAGCTCCAACTTGGATGCCTACTAATGAACCGACCAGCAAGCCCATAGCGAGTGTGTAGAATACGAAACCATAGAGAGCATACTGCACGCACGACGCGTAGCCTGCTGTGAATATTATCTGGAATATATCAGTTCCAACGGCCGTGAAAGAGGAAACTCCTAGTATGTAGACGAACATCGGAAACGTTAAGAATCCACCACCAACCCCCATTATCGCTGCAACAAACCCAACAATGAATCCGCATCCAGATACGAAGATCGCTGAAATCGTTCTTCCACCCGGTATTACATCTTCGTCAAACCTTATGAGCGGTGGTATGCGCATCGACTGTAGCTTTAACGCAATTCTGGTTGTTGCAACGGCACCCTCCGGAAGCTTCTTTTCCTCCCCACCATCATGGGCTGTCACTTCGACTCCCATCTTCCTCAGCCTAAGGTAATCACGGAAAGCATAGACGCCCAAGATACCAAGCATGAGTACATACACAATGCTTATGAACGCATCACTCATCACTGGACTCATAGCATAGAACATCCTATTGATTTTCGCCCCACACGTTACACCTATAAACGAGCCCGCAAGGAATGATATCGCGAGTTTTACAGAAACGTTGCCGAGCTTTTTATGGATGGCGGTCCCCATTATAGCTTTTGCGAATATGTGGAACATATCGGTTCCGACTGCAAGAATACCTCTAATGCCGGCACTCATCAAAGCCGG
Source organism: Candidatus Bathyarchaeota archaeon (assembly GCA_003662715.1). The sequence continues at coordinate 1,860 of QMYO01000490.1, forward strand.
GGTGATTACGAATCCCCCTCCAGCTCCAATGCATCCGGTGATCAATCCGGCAGTAAGTCCTATAATTACCGATACGGCAAGAATCGAAGCTGTTGAAAATGCCGGAGCATATGCTTTTTTTCCTCCAAGTATAGGTGGTAAATCCGTGGCAAATACAACCGGTAGAATAAGCACTGGAAGCAGCATTAATCCAAGAATCAAAAGCCTTTTCCTGTCGTTCAAAATCGTTTGCGCCACTTCATACTCCCATTTTGCATGTGCATATGTTGCAGCAACCAACATCTCATATATCTCTCTAAATATCTTCATATTTTCACCACACATATGTATATTTTTTTAAATTTAACCAAGACTAAGGGTCTACTCTTTCTAATCATGCTTTCCTCTCCACCATCTTCCTTCTTCCTCCATAATTAACTTTAATATCGGTATATATAAAGGTTTCGATATCGGTTTAAATAACATAATATATATAAGGCAGGAGTGAATAAGTAAAAAGCATGGATGGATTGGACAACGAGATAATAAAAACTCTTAAGGAAGCTAAAGTACCGCTCGTAACATCTGAATTAGCAGAAAAATTAAATGTTGACCGAAGAGTTCTGTTACGGCGTTTGCAAAGACTTGCTATCGAGGATAAGATAAAAGGAAGAAGGATAGAAGCGGCCCATGGAATCTGGATATGGTGGA
>QMYO01000491.1 GCA_003662715.1 Candidatus Bathyarchaeota archaeon
GAATGATTTGAGGATTTACGTGGTTGTTAATGCTATTTTGGAAGAGTTTTTGAGGGACAAGGCAAAGGTTAAAGCTTTGATTAGGAGGTTGAGGGTTGAGCAGGGAAATGTTTCTTAAGCAGGTGTTGGGTATTTCATATTTTGGTGGTGTGGGCGGTGGTGGATTGGGAGGAGCTTAAGCCTGAGGAGAGGGTGGATTTGGCGATTGGTATGTCGGATGTTGTTGTGCGGGTTTGTGCTGAGGGTGTTAGGGCGCAGTATCCTGACATAAGTGAGGAGGAGCTTATTGAGAAAGTGCGGGAGAGGCTTGAGTGGAGTAAGCGTTGGCGTAAACGTGGTGGTGTTTAGGGTTTGGAAGCTTTTATGGTTTTGTTAAACGTTTAATAGATGGGTTTGAGGGTGCTGGTTTGATTATGCTTTTACTGGTGCTTTATGGAAGTATTGCCATATTAGTTGGGCGTTTCCTATTCCTAGCACGAATCCTGCGTAGTGAATAAGGATGTTTACGGTCGTATTTCCTTGAACTATTTGAGTTGGGAACAGACTTAGGCTCAATAAGAAGATTACTAGATATAGGGAGAGCAAAAGTAAGTCCGCCGTTATAGCTGCGATTTTTGGGTTTTTGATTTTTTCTAGAAGTTTATTTCTAGCTTGGGGGTCTATGCTTTTTACTGTTTTGTATGCGAGTGTACCGAAGACAGCTAGTAGGGCTATTGCGGTTGCGATGACGGTTACCGTGGGCGTGAAGTAGGTTAAGGTGAATAGTAGAGCGGCGAGGAATATGGCGGATAGGTATGCATAACATGTGTCCAATTTTAGAGTTTTGTGTAGGAAGAGCACGTAGGCAAAGATTAGGGCGCCTAGAAAGGCGGATGTTATCCCAGAAAAGCCATAACTTCTTGTTTGTGCGTTCCAGAAAGTGCATGCTCCAATCCAAACTAACGAGAGGATAAAGGGCATTGCGAGGCAGTTGAAGGCGAAAAGTTTGTAGAAAAATCTTCTTTCATTTAGCATATTAAGAACCCAGTAGAGTAGCAGAACAGCCACAAAATAGGCAAGAATGTTGGGCAACAAGTGATTCGCGAAATCTTCATGCACAAAATGGCAAGAAAAAAGGGCAAAAACATTCAAAGAATCACTACGCAAAACCAATAATTCCTTAGTATTGTTTGGCAAATGATAAATAAGAAGAAGAGCTATTACAACTGAAAAGATTATTGTTAAGCATAAATTCCTACTTTTCATCAACTTTACCTCCATTGGTGGTTTCTGTCATATTGTCACAAATTTTCAACTATTTAGAGCATTTTCTAGAATGAAGATGCTTGCAGATTCTAGAATTTACAACATTTTTAATTCTAGAAGTAACAATTTATTTCATACTTCTGTCAATAAAAGTCGGGGGTAGGTTTAATGAAAGAAGACGAAGAAGAATTAATACCGTTAAAAGAAATCTATGAAGAACTATGGCATGATGCAAAAGCATTAGCAAAAGACATGAAAAGAAGTATCATGGTATACTTATATTCTGCCATAGTAACTTTTGCTGTCGCAACGCTAGGCGTCTTATATGCAATTGTATATTTTATGCAGATATCCCATGGAAACGCAAGCCTGTTTTATTATATCGGCGCAATTATTGAAATTGTCAGCTCTGTCGTCATCATCATATTCGGTGCAGTACTTATGCGCTGGTATTTCAAAGCTAAGAAAAAATATTCGAAGTTGATTGAAATGGCGAAAACAAATGAGGATTAAGAAATGCGTCGAAAACGGTCTCCTCCTCCATCAAAGGCTGCTGAAAGAATAAAAGAATATTTGGATATTATTAATGATATGCAATCAAAACGTGGTGCTGCGTTGCGGTATGACATTTATAGACGAGCAGGGAGCCAATCTCAAACTGATAGAGTAATAAAATATCTTGAGGAAAATGGTCTTATCGAACGCGTGTCGCGTAGAAATAAAGAGGCATATCGGAAAACACAAAAGGGAGAGACATTTCATGAAATACTGAGACATCGTTATCTTGTTGGTTTATTAACAAGAGAATTAAGTGGAGACCGAATAAGACGCTGGTAAAAGCAAAAGATTGCATTAGAAATTCAAATTAAATTTTAAGCCTGACTTCTCATCCTTTGATTGAGTTGGTTGGGCTAAAATTAATCAAAACCCAATTTCATCTGTGTTTGTATTTAATTTTAAGTTTGTGATTTGGTAAATTTGTGAATTTCGTTGTTGTTTATATTGTGTGTTTTGTTTCGTTCTTTTTTGAGGTTTAAAGCACATGAAGGAGGTTGTTAACCAGATTAAAAGCCTAAGTTTAGGCGACCTTATTCGTGTTGAGTGGTTTGACGCTAGTATAGGCAAATCGTTAAGTGGAGGCTTAAACGGCATAGACGTCCCAGTAGTAAGCTGGGGCATTTTCCTAGGCGTTTTAGGAAAGAAGAACAAGCACATAATCCTAGCCCAAAACACCTTCCACTACGCAGACAGCCTCTACGACATAGACTATACGGCTATACCAACAGCATGGACACAAAACATA
>QMYO01000492.1 GCA_003662715.1 Candidatus Bathyarchaeota archaeon
AATTTTCTGTATTTTAGGAATTAAAATCATAAAAAGGGGAGGAAATGAGGTTTTAATAGGGTTCTATGAAGATTTCGGTTGTTGCTTCTGGGCAGAGGGCTACTCCGCCTTCAGCGGGTTCCTTGTCGAAGCAGTTTACATGAACTGTTGCCATTCCTGCTACTGCCTCGTGTGGAATTTCCAGAGTTATAGTTACAGTGTATTCGTTAGGCGTGCAGAACTCTGCGTTCCAAACGGTTAAGTTGGCGGTGCCGAATGCTACTACGAAACCTAGTTCATCGGTTATAGTTACTGTAACTAATACACTACGGTTCTGCATAGCATGAGATGTTAATGTTACAGTAACTTCAACTGAGTCTCCATGCCAGTAACTTAGCTTGTCTGTAGTTATATCGACAATCTCCACAAGGGTGTCGAAGTGGAATTGCAGTGTGTCATTTACTGTTTCCTCAGCAATGTCGACTGTTGCTATTACTGTCCAGACTCCGAAGAGGTCTGGGTTGTAGGATGGCATTCTGAAGTGATATTCGGCGATTCCTTCTGAGTTTGTAATTGCGGTAAACTTAGCCCATGTATTGCCATTGTTGTCTAGTACTTCGAAGGCTACTAACTTGTTTTCCATTCCCCACCAGTTGTAGGTTACTTTTGCATAGAGTATTACTTCTTGCTGTGGAGTGAACATGTCGCTTGGTTTGTTGGGTCCTTGTCCACCATAGGGTTCTGGATATTGCGTATATACGTCGATTTGTCTTTTCGGCAATTCATAGCTCAGGACTGTTACTGTGCCGTTTACTGGAGGTTCATAGGGTATCTCTTTTCTATCCTTGTCTGCCAGTATTATGTCGAATAAGTTGAGTGCGCATGTTAGATTTGCACCTGGAGCCTCTGCTTGCTTTATTACTCTGAAGGTTATTGTTGCTAGTACTCCCTCGCCTTCTGGGAATACGTGCCATGTTCCAGTATCGGTTGCAAGCATGCCTCCTACAGCTACATGTGGACCAAATATGCCGTCTGATTCTATTCCGGTGAAGAAGTAGGTGTATGGCGGCGCCGCAACGTTTCTGTACCAGTCTAGATGCACTGGATTAGCTGGATCGGTTATGTCGTAGATTTCGACTCCGTAGCTGGTTGGAGTGCACTTGATTGTGTAGTCTCTAATTATTGGATACGCATTATAGTTTCTCAGCTCAATTTCGTAGACTGCCCATGCTGGAGCAGGCAAAGCCGATAAGGTGAACGTGTTTGTTAAGGTTCCATTTATCAGTATTCTAATGTCCTCAGTGGGTTCAATGGTGAATGTATACTCGCCTACATACTCTGCAGTTACATTGAGTATGAATTTAGTGATGCCTACATATGATGGTGGAGCAGCCGCCGGAATCGTCACATCCTCCAGCACTACATAGCCCCAGGAGGCTGTTGAAAGGAATGGGCCCTCCTGGATGTCAACTATCTCGAGGATGTCTGGACAGTAGCTTAGCCTAAAGTTGTAGCCCACAAGCTTCCATTCAGAGTACAGATCCTTCATAACTATGTCGACTGAGAATTCCTCGCCGAGTGATGGTTCAGGACCTATAGTAACCTCAGTTGGAGAAACCTCTAGGTGGGGCATAGGTAATGCAATGAATCCTACAATGCGAATTTCACCGTCAACTGGAGTTTCTGTTGGAATCTCTAATGTGTGGTCGAACAGTTGTACGTTGGACAGCGTTAATGGGCAGACGTCCACGTCAGGATATTCGCCTTGATAGATTATTGTGAAGGTCAAATCTGCAACCTTAACATCTCCACCGATATTCTGGCTTGTCTCTACGAAGAATGATATTTTGCCCGCTTGTATTACGTCGAATATTGCTTGAATAGCTTCTGAAGTTACTTCTGAGTATTCGTTTTCATCTGGAAGTTTCCATCCGCCAACTATTGTGTCATATCCCTGGTTTCTAACAAGCCAAGCAGCGATTTTCTCCGCCGCTTCAATTTCACCGACTGCAACCAAACCCATTATTGCATATGCTTCGTCTTGAACCCAGCCTTCGAATGAACCGTCTGGCTGCAGAGATGCTGTTAGATTGGCAACTATGTCAGATATTACACCAGCGTAGGCATCGGGATCAACTGCTTGGAATGCTACTAGCGCTTTGCCCCATCCAATAAATCTGTAATAATCAGTTTCGTCTATATTTGGTATGTTATCTGCTATTACATCCGTCATATTCTTTGCCCATTCATAGTCACCGCAAGCGAGAGCAGCTAATGCAAAGTCTGCAGTGTTCCATATAGCACCTCCATGCGTACCATAATGAGCCAAGTTATAGTCGTACAGGTTTGTCTGGTTTCCGTCACCATAACGTTCTCCAACGTTTTCCTTTGCCCATTGCCATCCAGCAACAGCATAATCTCTATAAGTCGTGTTTCCGGAAACTTCTGCGAATCGCACTAAAAATATGTAGTCTTCTGGATAGCGGAATTTAAAGCCATCATGACCGTAGTACATATCGCCTTCACTTGCGTTGCCCCAAGCTATCCAGTCAGCTACTGCCTTTG
>QMYO01000493.1 GCA_003662715.1 Candidatus Bathyarchaeota archaeon
AGCAAAACAGTCACAAAATGCTATTGGAAAGAACCTGGCTTAACAAGGGAGAGTTACAGGGACGGATGGTTTTATACTAACGATTTGGGGATGATGGACAAGGATGGTTACCTTTATATTGTTGGCAGGAAGAATGAGATGATTATAAAGAGGGGAATTAACATTTACCCGAAAGAAATAGAGGACGTCATTTCTTCGCACCAAAAAGTACTAGAGTGTTGCGTGTTCGGGATACCTGACCTAAGGTTTGGTGAAGACATATGCGCTGCTGTAGTTAAGAAAGGAGACCTTACAGAAGAAGAACTAAGAAAGTTCTGCTCTTCAAGGCTAAACCCGTTCATGGTCCCAAAAATATTCGAGTTTTATGACAATCTTCCAAAGAACGCAAGTGGAAAAATTAGGCGTAATAAACTTAAAGAGAAATTTTGGAAAGGGTACAATTTCACAACTAATTACAGATTATAAAAGCTCTAGTTCATGTTAATCAAACGTAATCATTTTTTATGTTTCCGCCAGGTTTTTTGTATTTAACAAGGTTAACATGTGGCAGTGCTAAGTCCGAGTAATGGGTTATCATGTCCTTGTATTCAAGATTGTCATTGATGAGTTGTTTTTTTATAATCTTCTCAAGGCGCATTTTTAACTTTGCTGATGGTGTTACTCCTTCTTTAAGCTCTATGTTTATAATGAATTTTTCATCGTGACGTTTTGTGTATTCTTTCCTCATCTTAAATCTGCCAGTAATGAATCTCGCAAGAGATGCGTCTTTATAAAGTGCTTTATGTATTGTCTCTGGATAAATCTTTGCGGCATTTATAGATATTGTCCCGCGGTTTCTTCCAGTCACATAGACAAATGGAAGTGCTAATTTTATTTTAATATCAACTCCTTCATCATCTAAAATCTCCTGCATTTTTCTATAGCTTATTACCCCTCCTAAATCGTGTATGTTGTATCGTATAAGTGGCTGTGCGGTTCTGAGATTTGTTTTTGTAATTACAAGTTCTCCACTAAAATTCTGCTCTATAAAGAAGTTCATAAGGTTGTACTGGAAGAGCATCGGTGTGCTTTCGCACTTACCGAATAGTTTATACTTCAAGGATTCGTTGTCCTCTGCTGCTTTTCGTATCATGACAGTGTCATCATTCTCGTTTATCCCTGATACACCTATATCAGCAGCTCCATATATCGAGTATATTTTGCTCTTGTTTCCCTTTGAAGAGCTACCTATCAGCGTGTATAGGTAGTCCCTAAAAGACTCTGAGAATCCTTCGCCCGCAAGGAGAAAATTAATGTTATACTTTCTGAAATTAATACCTTTAGATAATCCTAATTCCACAAGGTTTTTTATAAATGGTGGATATCCGCTTACAATGAGCTGGTCAAATTTGTCACAGAAGAAGTTAATAAGCTCTAGTATCTCATCTTGGTTAGCTCCTGGGTTTATTGTTGGAGCTATCCTGCTCATTATAAGAGCAAATTTCATACCACTAACCCAGGAACCCAGTGCAAAGCCGTTAATTAACAGCGTTGTATTTTTGCTTATTGAAAACAAGCTCTCTAAACCAATTTTCGCATATGTTATGTCATCATCTCCCTCCTCTAGATTATGCGCCCAGACCAGGGCTTTGCCAGTATAGCCTGAGCTTTTATAGATAAGGTTAGTTGAGGAGAGTTTCCCATCTACAAATAGATTAGACAGGTCTCTACATTTTGTTATGTAATTCTCTTTTGTTGTGAGAGGGACTTTCTTAAAATCGCTAAAACTCTTTAACTTCTCAATTTTTATTTTGTGTTGCTTTAAAAAAATCTTATAGAAAGGAACTTTTTTAGCAGCCCTTTTTAGTTGCAGCACGGCTTTTCTCTTGCTAATTTTTTCCAATAGCTCCGGGTTAATAGTTTGCAAAAGCTTAACTGATACCTTGGGATTTTTCATGATAAACCCAGAGAAACGTTCTAATACTTTTAAAAGGATTTCCGCTAACAAAGAAGTTGTGTCAGGCAACATTTTTTTGTGTTATGTACGTCTTAAGATTTTTTATGCAGCTATTTGCTTCTTTTTCCCCAGATTCTATCAGTATTTTAGTGTATCTAAAATCGTTAAAAGCTATGTTGAGGTAATAAAATGGTATATCAATCTTAATCAGTTCTTTATCGAAATTCTTTACCTCGTTATCTATAGATTTCATTATTGCCCTTCTCTTAATGTAGCTAACTATACTTAAGGGTATCTTGTGGGTAGTTGAATTCACTAGAATAGCTAAATCGCAGTTCAACGATTTAGCTTTTTCAAGACCGATATTCTTGTTTAAGCACCCATCAATATATTTTGTCCTGCCTATCCTGTAAGGCGGGAAAAGTGGTGGTAAAGAGCAACTAGCTAGAACAGCATCAACAATGTTACCGTTACTAAGAAACACAGCATTTCTTCTTTTCATGTCCCTGCAGTTCACATACAGGGGTAACTTAAGTTGGCTAAATTTACTTTTTGACAGGTGTTTTTCTAGGATTTCTCTTAGTCCGCTTATTGTGTATCTATAA
>QMYO01000494.1 GCA_003662715.1 Candidatus Bathyarchaeota archaeon
AGGAATATGTAGATGAGTTTATTCAGAAAAAAGAATTAAGAGAAGTCTTAATTAAAATTCGCAACTCAAACTTGTTAACGTTTCATTGGATGGGATTTTCCGGCTTAAGTAAACAACAAGAGGGCAATAAAGTGAGGCAAGGAGTGATAAAGAATGAAGGAGCATAGAGTTAGGGTATTGGAAACTACGGAGATAAATTTTGAGGGTAAACGTTGTTTAATTCCCGTTAAAGTCGAGATTAAAGGTCGTGTGTATGAGACTGAAATGGAAGATGAATATCTCCCTATAAGTGAAATACATGAGTTAGACATAGAAGAGCTGGAAGATTTAACCTTTGGAGAAATACCTGAATTCCTTAGACTCCATTTTGAAGGTTCAAGTATTGGGTGGTTTAAGGTTGAGCGAGGGTATGCGTGGCTAGAAATAGATCAAAGAGCAAAATATTACAGGGGAAATGTTTCAATAGACAACTATTTTAAGCTACTCCGTCTGTTTGCAATTAAAAGTAAATTTGAAGTTATTAATTTTAGCGGAGCAGATAGGGAAGATGACTACTACTTCATTGAGTTTGGAAAGGAGTTTCCAGAAAACATAACACTAAAAGAGGCATTTCAAGAATTTGAAAACGTAGTTAAAAAAGTTTCAGACATAGTTGAAATCCTAGATTCCTTAATAGAGAAAACAATAGTCGTGCTTGAACACGCTAGTTAAGGAGGTTTATGAGTGGACTACTATACAAGGAAGCCAAAATTCGGCAAATGGAAGATGATGGAGCATCCGATTCCAGAAGCACTAGCCGTAGAACTGAATAAGGCTAGCCCAAACTTCCAAACGGTTCAAGAGGATTTCTTAAGGGAATTGCGTAAGGTCTATGAGGTGGTAAATGGAGCATTACACAGATACGTTGACTTTATTCTCCAACAAGCCCAATTGAAGGGAATTAACCTCAGCGTTCGTCATAGTTGTTGTCATCGTCCTACATGCATGACCTGTCTAGGCAAATACCCGACTCATTACCCATACTTCAGGGTGATAGACAGGGAGCGACCTCTAATAGAGGGTAGGAAAGGGCTATATCGTTACATCAAGCCGAGAGAGACTAGAAGAATCGTTAAAAAGAGGGAGCTTTTCGACTTTCTCAGAAGCCTAGACATTGATGAGGAGAGGATTAAACGTTTCATTGCGCTGTGCGACCTAAGAGACTATATTGTTCAGCTATACCATAGCGTAATCGTAACCTTCAATTGGATGGGGCTTTCTGAGCTAAGGCTTGTAGAACCAGAGGAGGATAGGGAAATTGAAGTGTAGGGTTTGTGGTTCCAAAATTCCAAAGGAATGGAGTTTCTGTCCAACATGCCAAACTCCAATTCAAAGTAATGATGCCGTTGCTAAACCAAGTGATGTTGTGTCTTCTAAAACTATTGAAAAATGGAGAAAGTGGGGTGTTCCAGAAGAGGTGATACGGAGTGAAGTTGAATGGAGGGAGATGTTAACCGTCCTTAGAAGAGAAGAGGAATGGATTAGTGTTGAAGGCTTCGCTTATATGATGCCTAGACTGCCAGATGTTGAAAGGAGAGCTTGGGGCTTTGCCAAAGCAATAGACTTTGAGGGAACGATAGGAGAACTCAGAGTAATGAGAGACAAACTACGAAGAATAGATAGGTGGACATATCGACATGAATACCAAGCACCCTATGTGGACATTTCAGGAACAAGATACCCACTAATAAGAGAAATGGCAGAAATGCTACTTCTAGCAACGACTCCAGACCATAGAACCGTAACCTCAATAGTAAAAGGAAAAATAATTAGAAGACGAAGAGTCGTTTATGTGGTTAGACCTTTGGGAAGCAGAGCAGTAAGAGTATGCTATCTTACAAAGCCATTCTTGGTTCTTCCTCATAAAAAGCAAAGAGCCAATTTAATTCTGAAAAAATACCGTGAATCACCAACAATCCCACTTAGGTAAAATTTATCATCATAACATTCGTGTAGTTGATTCAATGAAGGTTGAACTTCAAATTTCTTCCGTTTCTAAAATGTACGCACTAAGGATTTTAGGGAGGAATGTTCTATTGGAAAAATTATGGTGATGAAGTATGGCAATATCTGGTAGAATTCCAGAAGTAGTTGAGGCTAAAAAAGTTGAAGTTGAATTTATAGGGGGTGTGCGTATTAATCCTAACCTTGTTGCTCAAGAAGCCAGAAGGTTGAAATATGAACATCTTTTGTGGAAAGTTATCGCCGAAGGGGACGTATTTTACACGATTAGAATCAAAGTGGTGAAAACTGAGCCTAAAGGAGAGGTTCAAATAACGCCGAGAACCGTCATAAACATATCAGACAAAAATATATTGCATGAAAGCTAACATCTAGGAGATAATGAACATGCCTTAGAGAAGACTGAAAATCTAACCAGAAACAATAGAATCCTTTGCAATTCTAATTATGACTATCGGTCTATGTTCTACTTGGTTTAACATTTCCCATGAAACCCCCGTTAAATGTGTTGAAAATGCTTCAGTCATATCCCAGACTGTA
>QMYO01000495.1 GCA_003662715.1 Candidatus Bathyarchaeota archaeon
AACGAAAGGTTTTCTCCGAATACTAGAAAGTTCGGAGCGTTTGTTCACTTAGGGACTAACAAGATATATAGCGAAGGAGGAATAGAAACTGATAAAGATTATTGGCGAGCCTACATGGGCGTTGCTGCTGCTGTTTGGACTGCTACAACTGGTTTCCACAGTGCTACAGCTAGTAGTCGTTATGATCCCGGAGATGTGAACTTTACGATTCATGTTGCTCCTGCAATCCTTGAATATAACTGGTGGTCTACAACTAAAGTGTGGGAAATCCACATGGGCTTCTTCGTTTACGGTGCCTTGAAGCGTCCATACTATTCTAGTATCACAGTAGACAAGATAGGCTTATACGTTAAGCCTGAAATACCAGACTTTGAAGGTAGCTATTCAATAACGCCTTTTCCCGACCTATCGCGAAATGCCTATCCCTCCCAGAGTACAATGTATACTGACAATGGGCTTATTATGAAATCAATAATCTTTGGTTTTTCATTGTTTGATCCAACTCAAATAACAAAAGTTGTTAGTGGTGTGCTACTCTTTTCTGACTGGATAACTACCATAACCTACGCAGATAACAGTCCAAACGACCAACAAATCAATATAGAATTTTACGTAGACACCTACACTACACCAGCAGGAGACTATGATATTATAGAGTTTCAATCAATATTTGCGGTAAGCCTAAAAATCTATGAAGAAACGGGAATCGGCAATAGAGAAGGATGGCGAATCATACCTATACACTGGGGAGCCCAACTGATACCCACAGGCGTAGCGTGGAGCAACGGGCCAATAACAGGAGATATTATGGAATTGGCCGCATATTTCTCTCGCAGCGAAGAGTACACAGCAACGATTTTCTTTGACGACTTTAAAGATTTTGAGCTTGCAGAAGGAGAATATTCAGCCGGCGACGTGAATTCAGATTCGGGGACAGACACTTGGGGGACAATGGATTCTCTATACTCGTTCGAAGGTACTCCATCTTTTCCAGCGGGAAAATGTCTCTGGTGTGCTGCCCAAGGCAGAAACTCCTTAAACCAAGAAAAGCCAAACATAGAAGTAGGTGAATATGACAAAGACATGGAAGCCTTCTTAATAAGATATGTAGACCTGAAACCATACAAACAAGCATGGCTTTTCTATCTCATAGACGTCTATAACATAGAACTTGGAGACTATTTAGAAGTGTACGTAACATACACTAATAACACTTCCACACTAGTTGACTCAATAACCTCATCAACCTATAGACATTGGCGGACAATAGAGCTAGAAAACACCGTAAAATCCTTAAAATTCATATTCCACAGCGACCATGACAACGCCATCGGCGGAGGCGCAATAATATACTATCTGGAAATAAGAGCTGCAATCCCCAACGATGCAGAAAGAAACCAAGATGCAGGAGACAATATAGATACTCCTACAACCTCCAGCAAAAAAGAATTCTCAGGCTACCTAGACGATGAAGACTGGTACTTGATCAGCATTTTCCCTGCAAGTAACCAAAACACAAGCTTCCAAATAACATCTCCAGAAAACGCGATTTTCAAGATTGAACTCTACAATACAGCAAATGAAAAAATAGCCGGTCCATCAGAGAGGATAGAGCTTAAACTTTCAACAGGAAATTATAAAATAAGAATATACAGCCTTACAGGCTTCGGACAATACAAATTCAAGATAGAATACATAGATACAGGTGGTGGCCATCACGGAGGTGGTGGCGGAGGATGTCCAACACGTTTATTTCGAAAATGAAGTAAACTGTTTGGTTGTATGGCAGTGAAGGTAAGAATTCTATTTATAGTTTGTGTTGGCGTTAAATCCATGCGATTTTCATCATCAAAGAACAGTTTCAGCGTTACTGTGCCGAGTTCGTTATGATATGCGTATATTAACGGACATAGGTGCCATTCACCTTGTCGTCAACTGCATAGAGCTTTTCCCATAGCAGCTTTGACAACTGGCGACCTTATAAAGAGTAGTATAGAAGCAAATGATTATAACCAGCAGTGTAGCTGTTTTAAGTTTTTCAGTTCTCAAGATTTCGCTCATCCCCTTTGTTTTTGTTTCTTCTGTACCAGAATACCCCGATGACGGTGGACCCCGTGACTGCAGCTACTATGATGGCAACATCTTGCGCTATTGGGCGTGGCGCTGGTTTTTCAGCGTTTATAGCTGCAAACATACATTTGTAGATTGTATCCCAAAATTCTAGAGGGCCATAGTGTCTGTCAAAGTATTTTGCCTCTTCCAAAAGCGCATATGCTTCGTTTAAGCCTAGGGTTCGACCTTCTTTTTGAGCATTGTCAATCAGAGCTTGGGCTTCTAAGAGCATTGTTTCTCTAGCGGTTCTGGAAACAAGACAATACAAACTTACAGCAGCACCAATATAACCTCTCGAATAATCACTATCAGTTTCATCCCCTCCTTCACTGTAAGTTTTGTTTGTCCCAATGTGGACGTAGAAACCAAACGAAGCTTGATTCAAGTCTTTTTTGAATGCTACTGCAGCTCCAGTTTGGTATTCAAC
>QMYO01000496.1 GCA_003662715.1 Candidatus Bathyarchaeota archaeon
CCCTGAAGACATAGCAGTTTAGGAACTAAAGAATAAGATGATTGATTATTACCAGAGTAATTTTATCGATTTGAGGGTTCTCGGTAAAGAAGTATAGCATTATTGATGTGATTATCAGCATTATTCCCAACCAGAAGGTCAAGTCTATAATGAGAGAGATAATGTCGACTTTCCATGTGTCAGCTGGTCCAGTTATCGTAATCAATGTATGTGTGGTCCAAACTAGAGGAAAGCCATAATCTATGTGAACGTAGTCTGGCCAATCATACTGTGTGTTCTCCACGTCAAAGCTAAAACTGTCAAATCGACCAAACAACTAAGAAGAGTAAAGCTAAACTTCTTTTCGACATATGTACTCTTTCCACTTTCTATCTAAATCTTATTGCTTTCTAAGCTACTGATCTCATGTATGGCTTACATACGCTCAGTTAATTTCTCTATTAATTGTACTAAAAGTTTATCTAGTGTTTAGTTACTATCCTTGCTTTGAGTGATTGTAATTCACTGGATCATTCTGGCTCGTAATATATCATTGCTTCTTCTTCGCTTTCTTTCATAAAGTCCAGATATACTTCTAGCCCTTCTAGGTCTTGAAAGATTTTTTCTGTAATCTCTTTCAGCTTTGGGACTAAGGTAATCTGTTCATATAGTTTGCGATCGAGTCTCTTACAGCGATCTCTAAAATCTTCACCTATTGTGGTTTCAGGATATCGAAACATCTCTCCTTTTGGATCAAATTTTCCTAATCCCTCTATGAACTTTGACACCTCTTCGTTTGCTTTGGGAACTTTGTATCTCTTTTCTACAACTTCGTGAGTTTTCCTATATAAAGAGAAAATGTCATGAGCTTTTATGGGTCTATGAGTAGCAGGGCTTTCAAAGTACATTATTATACCTTTTAATTGAAGCTCGATGTATTGTCTGAGGAGGAATAAGACTGGAGCTAAAGCATAATCGTGTATCGGCTCTTGTTTTGTGAATTCATTTAACAAAATCAATACAGCATCCTTATAGACCTCAGCATATTCTAAATATTCTTCTGCAGGAGAAGCCCATTCAGGCTTATAGTCAAGTGGAAAACGTTTCATATCAAAATCACTTTTTCTCTCTTCTCTAACTATTAAATTTAGAATAGCCCTTTAAAAATAACAAGCACCTTTTTATGTCGAAATTATTTTAGATGCACACCAATAAGAAATGCCTGTTACCATTTCATTAGATATGCTCTTATTCATGTCTATTCTCTCATCCATAAATCTAGTCTTCTATAAGGTTCTTCGGGAGCTGCTCTTCTCTTTCTATGTCTCTTAGGTGGCTTCCATTCCTCTTCAGTCTCAACAAGAACGTCAACTTTCTTCTAAGGCTCGTATACTTTAAAGATCCCAAACCATTATAAACAGTATTATAAAACTCCTTTTTAGCCTTTTTCAAAAAATTCATGTAAAATAAGAACAATCAGGGGTAGTTACTAACTTTGGAATTTTTAAGATCTGTAACTAACCCCTTAGCAACTAAGAATCAAGTGACACCTCTATGAATCTCTTCATCCTCATTTTGGATAGTTACTATCATTTAGCCCCCTTAAGCTTATACATATCGTGCAAAAATCGATTAAAAACTATAGTGTCCTGAAGATAGCTACTGAGATTGCATTGCAAGAGACCTATTCTCTTGTAGAAGTGTTACTCCAGAAATTTCATAGGCTTCAACAAATGACGTAAAAACAATCCGTTTATCTATCTGCATAAAAAAAGGAGTGTAGATTGAATTTACCAAGCTCCAAAACCTGCTGGAGTTACGAGCTCTTCAACCCCATGATAACCGCCGTATGGATCGTTGTAAACGCTTTGAATAACTAAGAAAGATCCCCAGATGATCTTTGCTCCGGAAACATCATCATAACCATCGTCATCTTCATCAACAGGCATGTAATCGGGAGCAACTATTTTAACAAACCATTCCCATTGATGAATCTTGCCATCGTCGCCTACATACCATCCTATCTGATGGTTCGTCAGCCAAGCACCAGAACCTGTATATGAATCGTAGCCCCAGTGACGATCCAATTTGCCGTCGCCATCCCTATCTTTATTACTTAGCCATGCGTCGTTCCACTTCATTATAAGCCATACATTATACCACACTTCAAATTCGCCTCGGAGATCCTCTGGAATGTTGCCCCACTCGCTATACCATACTCCTTCGTAAGGTGTATCGCCAACATACCGTTCCCTTGCATAATTCGGATACCATCCCTTGAATATATGCGCTTGATAGTTATATCCATATTTGTCGAATCCAGTTGAGTTGGGCTTTGCTACAACCGGAGAAATAGTCATCATCAAGAACAATAGTATTGACGCTACAGTAGGGAATTTTCCTTTCACAACTAATCCCCCCAATTAAAGTTTTGTTATGAAATATATAAAAATTCGCATTTTCAAAAAAGTCTCAGCTTACTATTGAATACTCATTAGTAACTATTGTAAACAATTTATTTTTATATGGCATAAATTTTGTATAGGACTAAAC
>QMYO01000497.1 GCA_003662715.1 Candidatus Bathyarchaeota archaeon
TTTCTCTACTTGGTCTCGGTGTTTGGCGTGACCGGCACCAGAACGAAGGTTCAAGACTTAACCATAAACCTCATTCGAAAAACACTTCCATTCACATCTGGAAAAATTCCATTAGCTGTGGGCTTTGGGATTTCAGAACCAGAACACGTGAGAGCTGTTATATCAAATGGAGCTGACGGAGCCATAGTTGGGAGCAGATTCGTGAAAATCATAGAACAGAATGTGGAAAATGAAGACATAATGATTGGGGAAATAAAGAAGTGTGCACGTGAACTGAAAAAGGCAACGATAAGAGGCTAGTTATCGGATGTAGAAATTGTCTATACGACTTAATGCTAGATACCATATGTGTTCAAAAAGTTGAACAGCTTGTTCAAAAATGTTGCATTAAATATGGCAACATCAATAGTTTAAGAAAGCAAAATGGGGTGAAACGGAAAAATGACGTTTGACAATAGAAAGATAGGGCTGTACGGAACCGCTGGCGTTCTGGTAGCTGCACTGATAATCGCTGGCATAGTGTTTTCAGGCTTAAGGCTTCCAACCTTTATTCCCAACACTGGAACCCTAATCATAAAGTTGACCGACGCGCCTGCTAACATAACGCATCTTAACGTGACCATTACCAACGTTTCAGTCCAAAGAGTTGAGGATGATACGGAAACTTGGGTAGACTTGCCATTCGTTGATGGCGTATCAAGCGTTTCTTTAGATTTGTTAGAACTCCAGAACATAACTAAAGACCTCTCTGTAGCGGATATTCCTTCTGGGAATTATACGAAGATTAGACTGGGTATAGGCGAGGCTAATGTAACTTATGCCGAGGGCGGTTGGGCGCCAGTCAATGTTCCAAGCGGAAAAATAGACGTAATTGTACGCTTTGAAATAGAAGGCGGCGAAGTTAGAACACTACTCATCGACATGTGGTTAGATTGGATAGCCATTAGTAAAAGCGGCAACCTTAGACCAGTGCTAAAAGCCACACCAACAATCATATCTTAAACCAAAAACCCTCCACACCTTTATTTTTTCTTAGTTTCATTAACACCTACATAAGAAATTTTGATGCTCAGTTTACAGAATCTAAATCAATAAGCCGTAAAAGAGAATTGTCTAAAAGCTAGGGTTTCTGCATCCATGCCCTAACGGTCTCATACCACAAAATTCCTGTACCAAGAATACCCAGAATCAGGGCGAAGACACTGTAGAAGTTGACATGCCTAAACTGCGACGCGTAGAAGAGAAGGAGCGTAGTGAACAAAGCAGCGTACAAAGCGTATCTGGGGAGGATAAAGGTTCCAAACCTAACGAATTGTTTGAGAACTCCAACATTAACCACTCTGACTAGGCGATACTCGCCGCGAACCTTTTGAACCAGCCCCAACTCAACGAGTTTGTCTAAGTGATACACCGCTAATGCTGGACTGGAAAAATCTAGCAATTTCTGTGTCTCCCTAACCTTAACCACACCGTTCGGAGATTTCAACAGGCGCCAGTAAACTCGAAGCGTGTTCCCCTTCAGCTCACTTGCAATCCTCTCTTCATCCATCTGCGATTCCTCTTTCACTCTCGTAACCTCGTTCAGCGCTTCTTTCCTAACATTAACTGTGGAAGATTAATATTAGCGTTTTAGGTTGAATGTATAAAAAATAAATGTCTATATGCGATATATCCAGAAAGCTTTATTCGAAAGAAGGAATTATTTGCATGGATGCTCCGGTTCAGGCTCCGGTAGAAGAAAAGGAGAAAACTCCTTTCCTACCAAGTATAGCCAGGTTAAACACACCCTTAAGTGAACCAAGTATTCCGGCCTTTCGCCGTTAAATAACGGAAGACAGCCGGAGACCCGGGTTCGAATCCCGGCCGGAGCACCATCTTTCTTTAGCGTTTTCTCCTTCTTGTTTTGCGGATATTTTTAGTGAATAACATTCCTAAACTCTCCTTTGTATTTCCGTATGTTCTCTATTTCGGAAGAAGGTTTAAATTATCGGTTTTCGCAGGCGAGATTTTTCTATATCTAAAGTTTTGCAAAGGTTTTGTTAATATGGGCTAATTTCGCCTCTAATTCGCGCTGACATTTTACAATCTTATTTGTTTTTTGTACTCAAAATAGGAATAAACTGTCGTGTAGACAGTAACCATAATCACTGGTAGAAGTATGAAGTATAGGGCAAATTTATCAACGACTATTCCAAGAAACGCTATAATACCACAAGCTTTGAACAATTTGCCGCCTATCTTATGTGTCTTCTCCCACACTGCCTCGTTACTCAATGTCCAAGGTGTTCTAATTCCAATAAACCAGTTCCTCTTAGCATGTTCACACAGAACACCTGCAAAATAAAAGAGGATTCCAAAGGCTGGTGCCAATGCCTGCATCATGCTGAACTGAATGTTGAGGTTCCAAGAGATAATTAATAGATACAAATAGAAAAGAAACAAAATAAAGAACATCACAAACCCATCATAATACTTTCTAAATTTCTCAATGTTCTCCTTCAAAGGGTCTATCCTTGGGATTGCAATAAAA
>QMYO01000498.1 GCA_003662715.1 Candidatus Bathyarchaeota archaeon
AGGCTGAGGTTCTCCACCCTTATGCTATTACAACTTACGAGTATTACTTGCCCCGCCTCCATAACTGACGTGTCTGATGCCCCTTCAAGGTAGACGAGAGGCTTGCCATTCACAGTATTGTCCTCCACAACGTTCTGGTAAGAACTATAAATATAGAGACCATCATTGGTGAACGTGTTTCCGCATATGCTGTTGTTGGATGACCAACCGAGCCAAATGCCATACCCTTCGTTTGCTGTTATGTTGTTTCCGCATATGCTATTATTGGAAGACAGAGAGAGATGGATGCCATCATCGTTGTTTGCTATGTTATTTCCACTTATACTGTTGTTGTTAGAATCATCGAGCCTAATGCCATAGTAGAAGTTTTTGATTTGCGTGTTCTGAACGGTCACGTTTGTTCTTCCAGACAAGACTATTCCCGTTCCGATTCCTGTTCCTTGAAGCGTGTATCCAGCGCCGTCGATTACGATGTTGTCTCTTTCAACCACAATCCCATCTGCACTGCTTGTAATGTTATCTGTCAAAGTATAGGTTACATTGTCACAGGTTATGATTGGAGCGTCAGCCGGCTCTATGCTTCCATCAGCCCTAATATAAACTGTTCCAGTCCATCCTTTCGCTGGTTGAATGTTAAGTGACAAGGCTAAAACGCCTATCAACAGAATTGTCAAAACTGTCAAACCAGAAAACGTACTTCTATCTAAGATATGCAATTCTCCCTTCTCCTTAAATGTTGCATCCTTAAATATAGAATAAGTGCCTAATTTTTTTTGTGTTAACCTTCTTATAGAAGAAAATTCCACCCTTCCCGATATTTTAAACTATCTCAGGCTACCGCAATATTCCACCCATAATTTGTCTTCTGTTAGCGTCTCTTAACGGAACATAGCGTCCCATATTCATGCATCCTTGTCAGCTTCACGCTGAAAAGTGAAAAGCTTAAGATTGCTTTTAAAAGTTTCACATGGAAAACCCGTTTTTCTGCACCGTCAAGTGAAATCCGCCGTTTTTCTTGCTTTGTTTTTCACTTGAAAGTGATTCTAACCCAATTAATGAAAATCAGCCTAAACTTTAGTCGAGGGAAGTAAAATGGGAAATTTAAGCTATCTGAAAATAAGCCTTCCAGCAAAAGCAAGCCCGCAAGCAGTTAAAAAGGCAAACATGATGCTAACGTATAAGGGTTTTTACAAGTCGGTGAATGAAAAGCCACGGGGCGAATGGATTGAAGTCTTCGCCAGCGACTGGTTCAAGGATTACTGGGCTTTCTACGCTTACATAAGCCTTGACAACTACGAGAAAGACATAGAAGCCATAAACAACCTTATCCACAGGCTCAACTGGAGAGACGGCGACGTTTACGTTGAACTTATAAACCACAGCGAAGGGCTAAAAGACTTCTACCATTGGCTGTATGAAAAAAGCTACTTCACACATCACTGCGCCTTAGACCCAGAAAACTGGCGAAAATGGTTTGGAGGCGCCAAATAATGCCGAAGTATCTGATTGAAATAATCCTTGTAGTGGAAGCCAAAAACCCGCAGGAAAGTCGAAAAATAGCAGACTACATCCTGAACCTTCCAATCCCAGACCCTGACATCGAAAATGCAATAGAAACCATGAGGTATGAGGAAGTTGTCCAAATCAAAAACCCAAAAGCCTAAACTCTGCCCCAACTGTCCCCTCATTTCTTTGCTGCCAATAATCATGCAAAGCAGAACCTGCTATACACGTGAAAAAGAACAGCTCACACCGCACAAAATATGCCAGCTGTTAAGAGCCTTCTGGAACAGCCATCCCTACGTAACCCTTGAAGGCTGCCCGTATTTCAGCAGAACCGAGAGGATTGACTTTTATGCCAAAACACCAGCGGAAACGAGGTAAGTTCTGGCCCAGAGTAAGACCCCTAATCTGGGAGAAAGCCCAAGAGCTTTATAAGATGGAGCAAGCCAAAACCATGGGCAGCGACTTTAAAGGCACAACAGCAACACGAAAAGAGCTACGGGAAGGCGGATACTTCCACACAGCCAAACTTATCGTGCTGAGAAACCTTTGGCGAGAAAAGAAAGGCTTACCCTCAATCGAAGAGGAAGCCTACACCCTGCAAGAACAAACCACCACTACAAAAAATCCTATACTGCAATTTAAAAACCAGAAACAAAAAAATAATAAACGTAAAGGAGGCGGAAAAGAAAATGCCTAAGAAAGGCTACACGGGCATATGCCTAAAAACAGAAGTTGCACAGCTACTACGCGCCAAAGCAAAAACGGCAAACATGGGCTTAAACGATTATCTTACAAGCCTGCTATTAGGACCGTCCCAGCTATGTATCGAGGACCGTCCCAGGACCGTCCCAAACGAAAGCTACGTACAAATTGAAAACAGCCCATTTCAAGCTCCTTTTCAAGAAAGCATTATAGGGTGGCGGGCCCGCTGGGATTCGAACCCAGGACCTCCGGCTCCGCAGGCCAGCGTCCTAATCCAAACTAGACCACGGGCCCAAAGAACAAATCGTGTATTCATCATAAA
>QMYO01000499.1 GCA_003662715.1 Candidatus Bathyarchaeota archaeon
GCTATTTTCGATGACTGTTGAGGTAGAAGTTGCGTTCGGACCTGAAAACTTGAAAGTTCCGCGTGACGAGATTGAGAGGAGACTTGACTGGGCATTAAAAGTAGTAAGGATGGAAGAGTTCCGTGATCGGTCTCCCTTCAAGCTATCTGGTGGTCAGAAGCAGCGTGTAGCCATTGCTGCTGCCTTATCTATGCTCCCGGAGATTTTAGTTCTCGACGAACCTGTTTCGGGTCTGGATCCGCTAGGGAAGATGGAAGTTTTTTCTGTAGTTTCCAATTTGAGGAAAGAGCATAAGATGACAGTTGTACTGGTGGAGCATGAAGTTGAAGAAATAGCAAAGTTCTCCGATAGGGTCGTCGTGATGGATTCTGGGCGAATAATCCTTGAAGGAACGCCGTCTGAAGTGTTTAAGCAAGTCGATAGGCTTAGAAAAATCGGCGTACGTGCACCCCAAGTATCTGAACTAAGCTACTTATTGAACACCGAGAGAAAGCTGCCCAAACCAATTCACTTCATAACACTTTCTGAAGCAAGACAGTACTTGGTTCGAGAATTCTTTGAGGGAACAAAACCAAGGACTTCTCATTCATCTCAAAGTAATATGCCTAAACGTAATCAAGACTTAACAAGGCCCCCCGGCGAAGGTAAGCCGTGTATTGTTGTAGAGGATCTCACTCACATCTACGAGGGAGAAGTTGAGGCACTTAGAGGAATTAACTTGCAAATCATGGAAGGCGAGTTAATTGCTATTATCGGGCAGAACGGCTCGGGTAAGACGACTCTCGTGAAACATTTTAATGGTTTATTGAAGCCCACAAAGGGGCGCGTTCTCGTAAGAGACGTAGATACGAGAGAGAAAACAGTAGCGGAATTATCCAAGCTTGTTGGATACGTCTTTCAAAATCCAGATCACCAAATATTCGAAAGCAGCGTTGAGAAGGAAGTTGCCTTCGGCCCAAGAAACCTCGGACTTAGCGAATCCGAGATTAATCAAAGAGTTGAGGAGGCTTTGCGAATCGTAGGGTTAGAAAAATACAGAGCGGTTCCGCCATCAACTCTTGGACTCGGACAAAGGAGGCTGGTCACGCTTGCTTCTGTGATATCCATGAAGCCACAAATAATGGTTCTTGACGAGCCGACGACGGGGATAGACTGGAAAGACACACTAAGTCTCCTAGATACCATAAAAACCCTCAATAAGCAAGGTCACACAATCATACTAATCACCCATGATATGCGGGTAGTTGCTATGATCGCTAGAAGAGTAGTCGTTATGAGAAGGGGTAAGATTTTGCTGGATGACACGACTAGAAATGTGTTCTCGCAACCTGAGGTTTTGAAGGAAGCTTTCATCTCTCCACCACAGATTACAGTTTTGGCTCAATCTCTGGAGCCATATGGTTTCCCCAGAGACTTGCTATACGTGAAGGAATTTGTTTCCAATCTACCTTACGTGAGGAAAAAACATCATGCCAGTAGTTAGAGAATTATACGTCGACGAAGACACATTTATTCATAGGCTTGACCCGCGAGTCAAAATAATAAGTGTTATCCTATCGATGATACTTGGCGTCCTGTTACATGATGTGCTGTCGCTTTTCTTGTTTTACTGTTTCTTAATATCTCTCATGGTCTGGTCAAAGGTAGGGTGGAAGAACTTCATCTTCGGAGTCAAAACGATCGCGCCAGTAACAATACTCATTTTTGTATTATCTCCAATATCGTTTCCTGGAGGAGAACCTGTAATCGCGGTGCTCGGTCCATTAACAATAAGCCTTCAAAGTTTTTTGAAAGGAGCGGAGTTTGTGCTGAGAATAAATACGATGGCATTCAGTGTTTACTTCCTTCTATTTACTACCTCTCAACGCGACTTGGTTTACGGACTAGTTAAAATGGGGTTGCCATATAACTACGGACTAACGTTGACGATGGCACTGAGGTACATCCCTACATTCGGGGCCATGATAGGGATGATAACAGACTCCCAGAAAGCGCGGGGATTGGAACTTGAAAAGGGGAACTTTTTGCGAAAGGCAAGAAAATACGTTGCCGTTGCGGCTCCCACAATGATAAATGCCTTACGAATGGCTGATCAACTTTCAATAGCAATTGCGTCGCGTGGTTTTGGAGCAAAGGCTGAACGGACATTTTTCAGAGAGTTGAGAGCATCTAAGGTGGATATCGTAACGTTTGTTCTTGTAATAATAGTGTTCATTATGATAGTGCTCTTCTATTGCATGGGCGTGCGGTTATTCAATATTTAGGATGAAGGGAAAATGATAGAGGCTGGGTATAAATTATTTATTTATAAAATGTTGGAGAAAATCGGAACAAAGTCACCTTTGTTTAATTTTTATTCTTTACTTATATTATCTGATAAAATAGGTTTTGTGAACTTCATCAGAAATTGCAAAGAATTGGCCGATTTGATTGTTGAAAACGGAAGTGCGGTTCCAATCACTGATTTGGCACTTAAAACGAGGGCTTCTTTAGCGTTGCCCCCACTAAACTTCAATAAGGATGAAATTAA
>QMYO01000500.1 GCA_003662715.1 Candidatus Bathyarchaeota archaeon
AACCATAACTATAATTTGGAATACCACGGGTTTTGCTAAGGGCAACTATACGATAAGCGCTTACGCAACACCAGTTCCAGGGGAAACAGACACAGCGGACAACACGTTCACAAATGGCATCGTTTACGTTGGCATCCCAGGCGACATAAACGGCGATGGTGTTGTTAATTACTTAGACGCAATACTTTTAGGCGCTGCCTTCGGCTCCAAACCAGGCGATCCACGCTGGAACCCAAATGCAGACATAAACGGCGATGAAACCGTCAACTACCTAGATGCTATAATATTAGGCGCCAACTTCGGAAAAACAGACCCATAAACCCCCCATTTTTATAAAACTCCTTGCTTGTAAGATTTAATAGTAGTTTGATGTTTTCGTCTCAAATCCTAGGTCAGAGTTAATGTTTTGACTGTTTGCGTTTTCGCCGTTATTTTCGCCGCCTGTATAGGTCTGCTGAAGTTCCATCTTTAATATTTAAACTAAACCTCTAATAAGAAGATTGCGAGAAAATATCCCGTTATATACTGGAATTTTCATTTTTAGGTTCAATTTCCAAAATAACCAGAAATGTTCACATGATTGTCCATATTCAGAGGAATCAGCGGTATAATTTTAACAAGTTACGCATTGTACCTTATCATTTCACTCTTTTTTCTATAGCATTAAATTTAAATTCATGAGCTATAAAATTATAATTGTTTATGGAGTAATCTGATGTCGCAAATTGAGAAAGAGGGAAATGAAAGTGAACCTCTTCCTGCCAAAATTGCTTTTTTCATAGTTAAAATGGTTAGCTCCTTCCTTAATAAAGTATTCAAATTACCATTTTCGCTTGCCTTGTTTGTAACTAGCTTTCTAATCTCAGTCCCAGTGTTAGCTGTATGGACACTTTATGTCATCGCGCACTATTTGCCTCAACCATGGCGAGCAATGCTGATATGGTCTATTTATATAGCAGTAGTTATCTTTGCAGCTGCAGCTGATTATGTCATATCAAGGCGAACCTAGCTGCTGCTAATTTTTGCCTAGCCTCTTTTTCCTCAAAACTACTGGTAGAGTTGAAGCTGCCAAGAGAATTATGAGACATAAGAAGAAACACTCAGGTAATTTTAATTTTATCTTTATCCAACTCACACAAATAGAGTATGTAAAGGAGAGTGAGGTTTTCCCCTCCTTAACATCAACCTTCAGCGGCGCTTTTCCGTCTCGATTGCACATAAACATGAATTCTGCAACTTTTAGCGTGATTTTTCATCACATCTATTATAATTAAATTCTGTGATTTGTCGAATAGTTTGAATGGATAACAGGGATCCACCAATGGGTGTTACAATAAAAATAATCGCTCCCAATAATTTGACGTGAAAGATTAAGCCCAGTTTGCACTTTCTTTCTATGATATTGTTTCATTTGAGTTTCGGAGGGAGATCCGTACCAGTCATTATCTCTCAGATCATCGTATCTAATTATATTTTTGTATAATGAACTGACTACACAGCATTTGCTGATGATATCAAGTATAAATTGAAGTAATCTATTTTGGTGAGGATTCTCTCTTAATGTCAAGTTGCTGCAATGCTCTGCGTAGATGGCTACTCCACCGGCATATATGGAGTAATGGCTGAAGTTTAGAATTTGCTCCCTATTATTTGATAGTTCCTGACTCCCTTAAGGTAAACACTAGTTTCTCCATCTTGCAGCCAAAAATCGGAAAACATTACATTATCGCTGATTATTTTAATTAAGATTTCTGCATTTCTCCTTGAATTACTGCGTTTTCTTTATTTTCTCCTATAATTTTCAGTTTTTTGTTAATGATTAGACACTCGTTATAAACGCCACTTTTAACATACATTGTTTGTCCTTCAGAAGCATTCTTTATTGCATCATGAACACTATTATAATCATCTGGTACAATTATGTCACAAGAATATTACTTTCCGGAAATTGTTTCCTTCATTAATATAGGGCTAAAAGAGTTATCACTATTACCAATGATATCAACAGAGACTTAATCTTGCACCGCATCTTCTTTCATGGATACTGCGCTTCCTCTTCCTCAAGTAATGTTTTCTTCTCCGCTGGCCAAGCCTCATAAATAAGTAAATAGCTATTAAAACAATTGCTGAAAAAGCAACACCAACAGTAAACATTATAATTACTGAGGGCGCTCCACTACGAACCACCTTCTTCTCCTTGATTTTCTTGAGTTTGATTTTAGAAAGAGGCTGATATCTAACCTCTTCATTCAATAAGAAGTCTATTGACTCGGCAGTTGATGAATAATACTTTACGTTCTCAATGTTAATTGAACTACTAACTCCGGAAACTCTATTAAAAAAGGCCAGACTCACCGGAATCAATTTTTGGGGGCTATTTTGGTTCTAGAATCATTATCGATTTGTTTTGATAATAGAAAATTGCATAGACTGCAACGTATCTGGCTTCAAATGTTCCATCATTCTAATGTTCCTATTATCGTGTTATTTTAGCATCTATAATTAACTATTTTTAATCCAAACGGTGT
>QMYO01000501.1 GCA_003662715.1 Candidatus Bathyarchaeota archaeon
CCCTCGCCGGGAATCAAGTGAAGCCTGCCGTAAGGAGAACCACAAACTTCACATTCGCGGTAGAGAAGTCGCCCACTCGAACCCGTTTCAGAAACGGGTTTCTTTTCAGGCTTCTCAGTTTTACCAAGGTTACCATGGTTACCAAACATCTTTTTGAACCCCTCACCCCCCTTGGTTTTTGCTAAGGGGGCACCCCCTTCTCTTTTTTGATTGGTAAACTTGGTAACCTTGATAAAATTCGTCATGATCTTATAGATTTGAATCATTTTAGGTTCTGGGTAGAGCCCTCTTCCACTCCGGATCAGTCTCTCGTTGGACAAGGTTGCTAAGAGGGGTCTCAACTCGTTTGTTTCCGCGAGACCAAACTCAGTTTTTAACTGGTCCCTTGTAACTCTTCCATGAAGAACCATAAACTTGATGATCTCTTTAGCTTCATCCCAATCGATTCGACCGCCAGTCGCCGATACAATCTTATTGAGTATAATCTGAACATCATCTTCCGTTAATTGTTCATGTCTGAGTTCCTGTGCTAAAATGTTGAGTCCTGCCTTGGAGTATTCTTCCTCTAGAAACCGAACAATTATCTCTACATGGTCTTTGGTTACGGTTACCGTTCTGAAGTCCTCGTCAGTTGAAAGTGTGAGGAATGCGCATGCCGCTGAGAGACGTGCAATCTTCCATTTCATGTCCGCGTTCACGAGCGGCACAAGTTCACAATAGAATTTATTGTAGAGTTCTGTCGCCTTCCTGAGTAGGTATTGTTCTGCCTCTTGAGTAAACTTAACATGCGCGTATCCGCTCCAGCACCATCTGAGAGATTCAGATAGCAGTTTAAGGTCGACGTCATACTCTCCCCTAAATAACTGATTTATCTCCTCTACTTTCACGTCTCTCTGGTCAGCGAAGGCAACGGCGTCCATCCTAGCTATCGTTACTTTGTCGAAGACCGTTGCGAGGGCCTGACATGGATAGAGAAACTCGCTTAAGCTCTTCGTTGACCGCGTTTTGTTTTCTCTATCAACTGGGTTCGCGATTTTAATCTGACGGGTTCTCGCGTACGCCTCGTTCTTTGCTGCTTTGGCAATTGTGACTTTTCCGCTTCGTTCAGCCTCTGCAAGGGCCGCCCACTGAGGAAGAGAAAGTTTATGTGCGCCGTCTATGGCTAGGAGTTTTCGGTCGCAGAGCACTAGGAAGCCCCAGTCTACGAACCATCCTTCCCTCTCTGCTTGCGTCGCGGTTCCAGTCAGCCCCACTTGGCTAGCGGTTTCAGCGGTTATCAGCATGCCGCCATTAAGCAGGAATATCATCTTCCGCATGGTTTCGGATTTGCCTGTTGTGGTGTCTCCTATGAATGTGTTGTTCACCCAGCCCTTTCTAACCTCGCCGTTAAGTCTGACATATAAGGGTGAGTAGTAAGCTAGAAATCCGTTGAACGCCAAGTTTCTTCTACCAATTATATGAGTGTATTTTTCAAAGTTGGTGAGCACCCATTCAACCCTTTCTTTCGGTGTTAATGGGTCCATCTTTGCTTTTAGACGTTTTAACGCCTCAAGGTTGAACCTGCTGATCTCCTCGGGGAACTCGATATCATATCCTAGGATCGTTATCTTCTGAGTTTTGGGGTGGGGGAGAATAAGCCCTTCTATCCTTATCAGGCTTGAAGGCTGAAAGTCAATCTGTTCCTCCGTCACGATGTATATGTCGTAGGGTTTGTATTCGAAGTTTCGTTCGTCAACAATCTTTCCGCCTCGCTGTTCAAGAGTGAAGACTGGAGGTCGGACTCTGATGCGGTAAACCGTCCTATACGAGTTTTCCTCTATTTGAGCGTTGTTCCTGACGCCGAAGAACCTGCAAAGCCTAAAGTGTTTGGTGTCTTCGCTTACCCCTACAAGCTTGATGTTCACGGGGTCAAACGGGTGAATGTCCTTCTGAACCTCCTCTACGCTATCATCTTTTCCTTTTATGATGAGGGCTAGGCTTTTTGGAACCGCGTAGGCTATACTTGTGCTTGAAACGATAGCGTCCACGACAACGGGGTAGGTTGTTAACGAAGGGTCCTCGATAAGGTTGATGTGTTCAAGATGTTTCGGCGTAACACTTGTCTCTTTGCCTTTTGCCCCATGCGACGTTACCTTCAGCCTGAAAATGGCTTGAAGGATCTCTCCACTTTCAACATTAAGGTCGGTTGCCAGCTTGTCCGCCTGCTCTTCGATCTCTTTTAAAAAAGTGAAAGGCCCAGCCTCTGCCTCTCCGTTTCTTATAAACCATCCTTCAACAGTCTTTGAGATTTCAAGACTCATAAGAAGACACCTCTCTCTTTGTTCCTCTTTTTGGATAGCGTTCCGAGTCTCTGGGAACCGAAGGCAACGCACCGTCTAGGTATTTTTCTATTGAGGGTCGCCGGCCCTCAGCCATTTATTCTAGCCTCCTTGTTTTGTAGTGGCCTCCTCTTCCAGCTCAGCCATTAATTTAAATTCCTTCACTAGAAAATTGGGATCCACTTTCAATCCCTTCGGCTTGACTATTAC
>QMYO01000502.1 GCA_003662715.1 Candidatus Bathyarchaeota archaeon
GAAAGTATGTTGACAGTGGAAGCACCGCTGCACTCTGAATTTGCAATAGTAACAAAGTTGCAGCCTAAAGACAGAACATTAAGAAACTCATTGTTTACTATGTAACAGTTAGAAACCGTCAGTTTTGTAGGCCCCCTAGGCGGCACTATTCCTTGCTGGCACATTTTAATTAATTCTCTAAGTCGTGGACCAGCATTGAATATGTCAAGAGCTTGCAGCATCACTCCCGCATAATTATTTTCGATAGTGTTGTTGAAGAGTTCAATGTAAGAGGAGTCTGTTGCTACTATTCCTCTAACGTTGCCGTAAAATATGCTATTTCCAATCATCGAATGAGAAGCATTAACCAGTAGCACGCCGAAATCATAGTTATCGTGTATTCGACTGTTTAATATGACTGCGCCTTCGGTTTCTATGCATATTCCTCCCATATCTAAGAGACCGAAAACTCCCGCTCCAGAGATATCTGAGCTGTTAATGAAAACTGACGAATCCTTTCTCGCTACAATATAGTAGGCTCCAGATTCCCTGAGTATTGTTGAGTTAATTATGACAAGCGAACCGTTTGGGAGAACCTCTATTTTAATTGGTTTTGCGCCTCCCTTCATTTTAATCTGCGAATTTAGAATTGTTAGAGAAGAATTCACTATGATACTTCTATTAAATGTGAATACTCCGTCGCTGAACGTTGTAGGCTGATTGATTACAATTGGCTCAGCCTCTTCAAAATGGGGCCTAACCTCTATGCTGGTTAAAATTGAGACTTTGGGAATAACTATTGAAACTATTCCGTCATTTATCATGTGTGGAACTTCTATTCCGTCAGGCTGGTCTTCGCTGTATACATAGATGGATAACTCTTTTCCTATAAGTTGCGGCGGTAAAGTGAAGTTGAAGCTTACATCATATGCTCTTATGACTTTGTCTGCCTTAAAGTTGTAATTGAAGTTTATAATGTGGAAAATTAGAGCGGTTTCATTATGGTTAAAAAACCTGTAGATATGCGCTCTTGAAGGTAAATCTGTCTGAATTTCCCTTGGTAAATAAGCGTTGATTGTGTTTTCGAATTCTTCTAAAATAGGAGCGGCTTGAGGACTATATTTAACTCGGTAAAGTAGATATTCGCTTGGTGAAATATCTTTTATTGAGACAACTAGGCCTGCGCCTACTTGGTGAACTTGTCCGTCAAAATATTCTGAGAATGATCTATCTACTGGCTTTGCATACTCGTTGTATAGGGCTATGTCGCCAATTCCAATAATTATTCCGCCACTTTGCAAGTATTGCTCAAGAAGCCCTACTTGATCGTCTGTTAGGCAAAGGGCTTCAGGCAGCACTACCGCTTTATACTCTAGAAGTTTAGACAGAGGTTGAGTTATGTTAACCCAAACGTTATCCCCAAACACTAATACGTCGAAGGAAATATGGGAATCCGCCAACAAATAATACGTTCCCTCGTAACTATCAAATTTTCCTTCCTTTATTACAGAGGTCAAATTCAACTTGTCTAAATTTATCGCGGTTGCAAATGGATATATTAGGGCGACTTCGCCAAATTGGCTTTGCCCAAATAACTGTGGATTCTGCTGAGCCATCCTCATAAACTGTTCAAAATGAGTTCGGTTAGTGCCCTCGCTTGTCGGCGGTATGCCTCCATACACGAGTACTTCAGCCAGTCCCAGATATTGCTCTTCAGGGTCGGCAGTTTTGTTCCATCCGTCAGTGAACCAAGATGAAAATCCAGTCGATTCAAGCGAGCTCCACGGAGCAATCCACGGGTTAAACTTTTTATCTAGACTTTGAAGCACCCTGAAATCTATGCCCGCAGTTCTGTTCGGGTATCCGATAATGTCAGGGTGTCCTCCCCATGCTGGGCTGCTAAACCAGCAGTATTCCCAGTTAACTCCATCAACAAACTGGAGAACTGGCAAATCAAGCGGGGCAACGCCAACTCTAGTTGATACGTAGAATTCTCGTCCCGTCTCTTTCTCCCATTGGTTTACGTTTTCCATTATGATTTTGTAGAATTCGACGAGCACTTTTTTATTAAACGTTTTAAATTCTTCCCAGAGTGCCTTGGCGTACTCATTGTTCTGGGGGCCGTCTGGCCCGGGATGCGCTATCTGGGTGTTACCAACCCATATTGAGTTGTAATGGCAGCCTAAATCTCTAAGGTACTGCGTAAAATTGAAGGTATTTATGTCCGTTATGTTGAATTTTTGCTCCAGCGCCGTCTGATTATATTTTGAGGCGAGATATTGATTGAATTTCTGCATAGTTTCTGGGTCGAAGCTTCCAATGTCCATTAGCCCGCATCCACCATCAAATTCGACTCCGTCGATGCCAGCGTCAAAAAGAAGTTTTAGGAAGTTTATGAAGAAGGTTCGCCAAGCTTCTCTACCCTCATAGCCTATGTTGTAGGGTAAGTCCACCCAGTAGGTTCCATTTAAATCCATAGGAGCAACTTCTTGTATAGATAGGTTCCAGTATTCGAGAAAGGCGGGATTTTCACTTAGACTTGAAAAAGC
>QMYO01000503.1 GCA_003662715.1 Candidatus Bathyarchaeota archaeon
AGTCAGAATTTATGAACAAACATGTTAAAAGTTAATTCTGTTTCTTTTCTTAAAGTAGAAAAATGGGGAATTTTAGAGTATATTTATCCATAGTATACTTTTAATGTCCAGTTTTCTGGTTGGCCGGTCCATATCGCATATCCATTAATGATAACGTAGATTCCTCCTATCGTTGGCGCTTCTATCACCACTCGTTCTGGTGAGTTCAGTGTTGCGCCTTCAATGAGTGGTTCCATTACCCAATCTGTCCCGTTGAACCACTGTACATACATGTCTAGGTCGCTTGTTGGATATGCACTCCAGTCGTTCTCCCACCATAGTTCTAGAATAACTTTCTCTGCCCCGGCCGGAGGTGTTATTGGAAACACTATCCACTCATCTTCCTCAACCGTGCCAGAGTATATGTCATCTGGCGTAGTTGGCTCCGCAGTTACTTCAATTCTGAAGTCACATGAAATCGGTCCTGAACTTGTCCAGTCATTCTCGATAACTATTTTGACATAGCCCGGTTCTATCGCAGTTTGTAGGGTGGATAGATCAGAGTAAACACCGGTAACCCATCCTGCCCATGTTGTACCATAATCCGTTATGACAAACTCTGCGTCGCCCCAAACGTTTGCGGTTTCTATCCAATATGCATACATTGTTCTCTTTGCGCTCTGAATGTAAATTTCAAAGCTATTCAATTTGTATGGATTTCTAACTCTGATATCTACATTGGTTATTTCTAGAGTGATGGAGGCAGTTGCTTCAGTAACTTTGAATATGAATTCTTGATTAAGTCCTGGCTTTAGATCAATTATTGAACCCTCGTAGACTCCTGACTCCACTATTGGAATGTTGCTTATATCAGCAAGTTCGTACTCTTCTGGCAATGGCTGATAGGTGTCTCCAATTGATGTATCTTGAGTCAACGCTACAAGTGCATTGTATGCGTTTAGATAGCCTGCTCCCTGGTCGTATTCATCATAGCCCTCCAGCCACACAGCACCATTCTTTATTGCTTGTTTGTAGTCTAATGGAGTTGCATCTGGAATAAATGCTTCAGCATACGTGTTAAGCAATGCAACTGCGCCTGAAACGGCTGGAGTAGCCATGGAAGTTCCGGAAGCCCAAGCCAAGCCTTGAGGCTGTTCTGGCTCGATATAAGCTGAAAGCACAAAGATTCCTGTTGCAGCCACATCGGGCTTGTCACGTCCATCAGAGGTTGGTCCGCGGCTGCTGAAGGCATAAATCTGCGGTATATCACTTACGAACAGTTGCCAGCCGATTCCTGGTTTTCCATAATAATAGTCCCAGTACACTCTTGTGTTAACTGGATGTGCAGCTGCAGCCACGGTAATCGCCGATTGTGTGCATCCTGGGCTTTGTACAGTCATTGAAGCCGGCCCTTCATTGCCGGCTGCAGCGACGACAGTAATGCCAACTGAAGTAGCATAATCTACCACTTGGGCTTCGAGGTCCCTTCCATCAAAGGTCGTTGGGCCGCCAAGGCTCATGCTAATGACGTCAACATCATATCCTTGCTCAAGTTTCAAGCTAATGGCGTATTCGATAGCGTTAATTATCATCGATGTGGATACGCCAGCGCCAGTGTGTGGAAATACCTTTACGGCGTAAAGCTGAGCATAGGGAGCCATTCCCAGCAAGGGGATAATGTGATAGCCTGGATAGCCTAGGCTTGACGCTTCTGGTGGAGGCGCTGCATATCTTGCTATGGCACGGTATAGTGGGTCGCTTGAGTGAACGAGTATCGCTCCGTGTCCAGCGATTATTCCAGCTACATGTGTCCCGTGCCAGTGGTTGTCAGGTCTACTCCATCCTTCATATTCTGTACCAACATCGGGGCTTAGGTCAATTCCTCCAATAACTGATCCCTCTAGCATAAAGTGTTCAGCGTATATTCCCGTATCAATTACCACTACAAGCGAACCCTGACCATAGTCACCTAATGCCCATGCGTGAACGGCATCCATGGCTACAGGGTTCCAATAGGTATTAGGTTCAATAAGCTCCATTAAAATTTGGATTTGATCTTCTGTTAGAGTTACTGTCGTAGCTTCTTCTAGTGAAAAGATGAGGTCGCTTTGCGGAGTGTATTCCTTATCTTGGGAGACGCCATTAAGCTTCGGCCTATCATCAAATTTGTTTATCTCTGCGAAACTTGCTGGAAGGGTTATCCAATCAAGGAATGGTTCTGTAGAATAGGACATCTCCAAAGGGAAACGCATTTCGTCAAAATATATCTTCTTTACGTTACTGTCTGCCGCCAAGGTAAATATCTTATTTGCTGGTATTTTAGCTGCAAGTCCGCTTACATATTTGTATTCAAAACCAACGCTTCCGCCTAAGCTTTCAATTAGCGATTTTACAGGTTGATAATTCCTGTCGAACGTCTCTACTATGATGCCTAATTCATTTGCCCCGTAGCTTCCAATCTTTTCGAGAAGACTAGCGGAAATTTTCTGAATAGCAGCTATGGAATGATAATCCCTAGTGGTTACCGCTATATTGGTTAGCGTTAGGC
>QMYO01000504.1 GCA_003662715.1 Candidatus Bathyarchaeota archaeon
AATAGAAGCCGCAGGCGACATCATCTTAATCTTTATAGGAATAAAAACACTCGCAGAACACACACTTTAATAAAGCTTTAGCGGGCGGGGTGGGATTTGAACCCAAGCTCGATGGCGATTTCTCCCGCAAATTCCCTTCTTTTTCTATTTGTCGGATGAAAAATGTTTCTGGTTAGAAAAGGTGGAAGATTATGGGTCAACGTCTCCGTAGTGGCTTGTGCATCTGACAACGTCGTAAATGGTTATTTCCCCATCATCATCCAAGTCGCTGTTAGGGTTAAACTCTGGATCGCTTCTTGTAGAGCCATATATACTCGTTATTTTTACAACGTCGTAGATGTCAACGTCAAAATCGCCGTCAACATCACCAGGAATAGTAACCGTGATTAAGCCGTAGACAAAGGTGTTGTCAGTTGTGTCTGTTTCGCCAGGAACGGGTTCTGCATAAACCCGTATTGTATAGTATCCTTTGGTGAGGCTTGTAGTGTTCCATGCTAATGTGATGGTTGTACTGTTTCTGCTGGTAAGGTTTACTGTTGTTTCGTAGATTATGGTGGCGTTGGCGTATACGGTTAGGTTAAAGTTTTCTGTGCTGTTGCCATAGTTGAACATCATGGTGCTGATGGTTAGGTTATATCCTTGCCCAACAACAGTTTTAGAAGTTGTAAGACTGGTTACTCCAATATCGTGTAAACCCCAAGGATAGGGCTTTGAGAGAGGATATTTATCAGTATTATTTGCGTCAATAATGTAAGGATCATCTAATATCCCATCACTGCCCGTTTCGTTTTGATAAGGTCCACTATACATGTCAATACCGGTATAGTCGCTCCAATAATTACCACCACTCGGATAACCATAATCCCAAATGTTTGTTGAGTTTGAAACGGTGGCTTGGAAAGCATTATCAATGAAACTATTGTGATAGATAAGATTGTCTCTGGAGTTGATTATGTAGATAGCTTGGTTATTTGATGTTACAATATTTTCGCTTATTGTATTGTTATAGGGAGAATCCATCAGTTCAAACCCGATTTCATTGCATGAAACATAATTGTTTTTGACGATATTGTTATATGTATGCGTGTTGAGAATTATACCGTGTGAGTTATAGGAACTATTACAGTTATTTATAATATTATTAGATGAGAACTCGTAAAGCTTTATTCCAACGTATGAGTTGTTTAAGGCGGTAATATTTCTTAGAACGTTATCGTTTGAGAAGTCAAGATGTAAACCGTGTCGGTTATTCAGAACATAGCAGTTTTCGATTGTATTGTGGTAGGATCTGTAAAATACAATACCCCACTCGGTATTGTTAAAAGCAACAACGTTCATGATAATACTATTATTGGAAAAAGTCAATCTAATACCTTCGAAACCGTTTTGCACAGTAAACCCTTTTACCGTTACATTGTTATGGTATATATAAACAACTGATCCGTCTCCATTTCCATCAATTATTGTGTTTTTTGCGTTTTCCCCGATAAGTGTTAGTGACTTACTGATTATTACGTGTTCATAATATGTTCCTGCGCTAGCTAAGATTGTGTGTCCGTTTAGTGTTTCGGGGGCGTCTATGGCTGCTTGGATTGTCATGTAGCCTAGATGAGTGTTGATGTTTTGAACAAGCGCGATGAACTCGAATGTTGTGTTGTTTGAGGCTGTTTCTCCTTTGTAGCTGGAGCTGGCGTAAGCTGTGTATGTGCCTAGTTTTGCTTTGGCGGGTAGTTTGAAAGTTAGATTATATGCTCCATTTGTGTCTGTTTGTAGGGTTCTTGTCACAACTGGAGTGTTGTTTGGATCTTGAACTTCTAGGGCTACTGGCCAGTCTTGGATGGGTGAACCGTTGTATGTTAGGTTTCCGTAGATTGTGATGCTTTCGCTGATTAGGTAGTATGGCTCGTCGGTGGAGATTGTTATGGTTAAGGTTGAGGCGTTGATATGTGGAATTAGTGGGGTGGCTATTATTGCGAGTAGGAAGACAGCAAGTAGTAGTCTAGGATTTTTCAAAGGCTTCACGGTCCGGTGATTTCAAGGGTTGCTGACTTTTCGGGGCAGTGGGGAAATCCTCCTAGGTGTGGCCAGTCTGTGTAGGCGTTGGCATAGACGGTTGCGGTTCCGGTGGTGACTGTTGTTGGGATGGGTACGCCGAATATGATGGTTGATGTGCCCGGCAGTATTGGGCCTTGGAAGGATGCTATACCTGTGGTGATGCTGGAGTTATCGTATAGGTTGATTGTTATCAGGGTGTCTTGTGGTACAAGGGCAGTGCTGTTTATTGCCACCTTGAAGTATGCCATTGTTCCCAGTTCAAAAGCGTCTTTGAAGTATCCAGTCTGGTTGCACGGAATCACTTCTGCAATCCTTACTGGACTTGTGACTCTTACTAAACCATTAACGTAAACGTTGTTGACTTTGTCGAACTCTCCGGAAAATATAGTTGCATAAGCTGATACAGTATAGAGCCCACCGGCGACATGTGTAGTGTTCCAAACAAATGTCAAAGTCGTTTCTGTTCCCC
>QMYO01000505.1 GCA_003662715.1 Candidatus Bathyarchaeota archaeon
AAAAATTCCAAACATTTACTTTAATGTCTTCACTGCAATAGATGATAAAAGAAAAATATGGTATTTCCCACTAGAAGTAAGAGTGGAAATATTTAAGGTGAAATAAATGAAACTTCTAGTATTGGGATTTGATGCTTTAGAGTATAATTTAGTCGAAAAATACAGATTAAATGCATTAAAACAAAAGCAATATGGAAAACTTTTCATACCAAAAGAGTGTTATACTAAAACAGTGGATTTCTTTGGAAATAAAGTTTATGAGCCTTGGACCCCCTATGTTTGGTCAGCATTCCTGACTGGTAAAACTCCTAAAGAATTGGGCTTGAAAAAAGAAAATGTTGTTGAACGAAGCAACAGGGTTATTAATTTTGTAAGAAAGCTTGTTATTAAAATGCATTTAGAGCCTATGTGGATGAAATATAGGAAATTATTTGGCTGGGCAGTTAAAAAGTTTGGTGGAAAACGTGAAAGACTTATTTTAGATAAAGAGCAGACTTTTCTTAAGGATGTAGATAATTTGGCTATTAATTTCCCAATGTTATCTTCAGAATGGATATTGGATTTGCCTACCAGCAATTTAAATGAAGTTGTCAAAAAATATTGGGAACAATATTTCGAGATTAAAGCAAAAACATTGCAGGCCATCAAAAATAATCAGCATACTGTAATTCTATCATATACAAGATTGCTCGATATAATTGGAGAGCTTTGTTATGGTGATAAGCTAGAAATGATGAAAGCGTATTTTGAAATTAATGATTTTGTAAAGCAAATTCATGAGATTTTACCAAGAAATGCCATATGTTTAATTGTTAGTGACCATGGAATAGAACCTTTTAATCAAAAATTCGGTAAACATAGCGACCACGCCTTTTGGAGCCTAAACATAAAAACTGAGTGGAAACCAAGTAGTGTGACAGATTTTTATGCTAAACTTGAAAAATTATTGAAAGGTGAAAGCAGTTGAGTCATAGAGGAGGATTAGGAGTTGGAAGGAAAAGGCTGAGAAAAGGCGGAGTAGACTACTGCGTATGCCCAAAATGCGGATATAGAACCCGCCATAAAAGAGGAGTTCCCTGCGTAAAGATGAAATGTCCTCGCTGCGGTTCAGCCCTCGTTGGAGCTTGGTAAAAATGAGTTCGCTTGATTCATTCTTCAAAAATGAAGAAAGACGAAAGAAGGAAGAAAAGCCTAGACAAGAAATACAGAACAAAAATATAGAGCAAAAACCTAGGAAAAGCATGTTGCTTCAAGGAAAAATAATGGTTCTCTGCCCCAAACTCGGAGAAGAAGTTTCCGCTAGACGATACTGCATTAAATGCGAGCATTTCAGCCACGTAAGCTACGAAGGAATGCTTAAACCTCTAATAGCCTGCAAATACAATTATAGTGGTAGGTGAAGTATGGGTAAGATTTTTAGATTGCCGTGCGGGTGCCTAGTCGAGGTTGAAGGAAAAAACATATGGTTCATCGAGGTTGCAGTAAACTGTAAACATCACAGAAGAAGATGAGTAACAGTTCTTTATTGTTGCTGCACGTATTTTTTAATGTCTACCTCCACGTAGTCTCCAACATTTATTTTCTCAACTTCAGCAACCGTCTTATCTATCGAAATTATCAAGCTTCCGCCGCTTCTTCTAACTTTAGCGATGAACTTGGCCATTTCAAATAAAATAGACAACTTTATACTATAAAAACCTTACTTAGGCAAACAAAAGAAAACTTTATATAACTCAACCAACTAAATAAACCCGCGAAAACAAAAGGTGAAAACATGAGAAAAAAGGTCAAAATACTCGGAAAGAACCTTCCAATATGGCTTCTAGCAACCGTACTGCTATGCCTAATCGGAATAGCGGTCGCAGTAACCATTATAGGAACTATAACTATGCATTGGGAAGTGTCGCCTCCTCCACCTCCTCCTCCACCGTCAGCGACCATGACCCCTAGCACGGTAACCCTTGACATAGGCACCGTATACTTCGGCGAAACTAAAACTGTCGAGCCTACAGACGTCGCCGATTTAACCGTTGAAAACGGCGCCGTAGACATAACTATCGAGCTTGGAGGAGAATATGGCGGCTTCGACGCTTTAAGCGTAACTGTGCAGCTTGTGCAGGACGGCGAAGTGAAGTATGAAGCTGTGATAACGCCGACAATTGTAGTGTCATCTGTGCTGCATCCAAGTCCAACTGGAGTGGGC
Source organism: Candidatus Bathyarchaeota archaeon (assembly GCA_003662715.1). The sequence continues at coordinate 2,204 of QMYO01000505.1, forward strand.
GGATGGTCAGATAAGACGGCTTCACAGCTTGGATACGTGGAAACCTGCTTTGTAAGAGTTCTATCAGGTGAAGGAGACCTCGCCCAACTGGTTAAGTGGGCTCCCGGAGCAACAATAACCGTTGACGGCGCAACCTATGAGTATCCAAATACTCCCTTCGGCTACACTTACGATGATAGCATACCAGAAACAGGCTACATTTTCCAGAATGATAACGACGCTGGCGAGAGCATTCAACTAGTTCTAGTATACCCGTCAACTTCAGCCATCATAGAGGACGTAGCACCCGGAACATACGACGTTTACGTTGGCTA
>QMYO01000506.1 GCA_003662715.1 Candidatus Bathyarchaeota archaeon
GCTCTTCTTTTTCGCAGAGTTCCATGGCGTAGGGGCATCTTGGGTGAAATCTGCATCCTGAAGGCGGATTGAGGAGATTAGGCGTAGATCCAGAAATCAAGGCAAGTTCTTTTCTCTCATTCAGAATGTTTGGAAAGGCAAGTATCAATTTTTGCGTATATGGATGTAACGGTTTTTTAAGTACCGTATTTACGGCTCCAGTTTCTACAATTTTTCCAGCATACATGATAGCACACTCATCGCAAGTTTGTGCTATTATGGAAAGGTCATGAGTTATTAGGAGCATAGAAAGGTGTAGTTTTTGTTGAAGTTCTCTAATCGCACCTAGTATCTGAGCTTGGATAATAACATCTAAAGCCGTAGTCGGCTCGTCCGCGATAACTAGGTCTGGGTTACATGCTAGTGCCATTGCAATAATTGCACGTTGTTTCATGCCACCACTAAGTTCATGAGGGTACCGATTGATTCTTTCCGCTCCAATTCCAACAAGATCCAATAACTTCTCGGCTCTCTTGAATGCCACTTTCTTCCTAACATTCTCGTGAGTACGTATAGCCTCGCATATTTGATCTCCGATTGTGTATATTGGATGAAGAGCGTTCATGGCCCCTTGAAAAATCATTGAAATTTTTTTCCACCGAATTTCCTTGCGGAACCTTTCTTCGTCCATTGTGAGAACGTTTTGGCCGTCAAATGTGATCGTTCCATCCATTACACGTGCATTTGAGGGAAGCAGTCTTAAAACCGTTAATGCAACGCTAGTTTTTCCAGAGCCTGATTCTCCTGCAAGTCCAACAGCGCGTCCCTTATCTACCCTTAAGTCGATGCCGTCAACCGCTTTTATATCTCCTCTTACTGATTGATAATACATCTTCAATTTTTCAACTTGAAGCGACAACTTTTTTTCCTCGTATTCATCGTATTCTTAACATTTCTTTTTAAAAAGTTTAACGACCCAAACTATTCGGAAAGATCATGTAATATGTGGGAGGAGGAAAACCTTTTTAGCTAAAAGAATTCTATTCTCTTCGAGGTTAGTTAGATGATTATCCGAGAAGTTCGTGAAAGCTTTCCTGTTGTAAAGAATTATGTATATTTTAACCATGCGGCTCACTCGCCAGCTTCAAAAGTAGTGGCTGAAGCCATTCAAAAATACATTGATTCTTGGGAAAAAGAAGGAACTGGAAAGGATGCTATGGCAGAAAAGTCTTTTGCGAAACTGATTGGTGCAAAGGATGTGGAAATAGCCAGAATGCCAAATACATCGGAGGGCTTGAATATTGTGGCTAATATGTTGCACTATAGGAAGGATAGCAACGTAGTCATAAACGACATGGAATATCCTTCCAATGTTTACCCTTGGCTGATGCAACGTTCTAGAGGGGTTAAGGTTCGATACGTACACAATGTTGACGGTAAACTTTTATTAGAGGATGTGGAAAAGATGGTCGACGATAAAACAGTGGCTGTAGCGGTTAGTCATGTGCAATGGGAAAAAGGTTTTCGATGCGACTTGAGGGGATTATCTGAAATAGCGCATAAGCATGGTGCTATGTTGGTTGTTGACGCTATACAATCTGCGGGTGCTCTTCAAATAGACGTAAAGCGTGAAGGGATCGATTTTCTGGCTTGCGGCTGCTATAAATGGCTTCTTGGGCCGTCTGGTGCTGGCTTTCTTTATGTGCGGAGGGATTTAATAAATGAATTTTATCCCCCGTTTGTGGGGTGGGTAAGCGTGAAGATGAAGTCTTCTCAAAGCTTCGACCTTTTTAGAATTGCATTGCACAAAACCGCGAGAAAGTTTCAAGCTGGATCACTGAGTAGTCTGAGCTTTGTAGGAGCTGAAGCGGCACTTAACCTAATCCTGAGAACAGGTGTAGAAAGAATTGAGAAACGTGTCTTAACCTTGACAAGTCGTCTTATCGAAGGTTTGGAGGATGTTGGTGTTAAGATTCAGTCTCCTGTAGAACCTGAGTATAGATCAGGCATAGTAAATTTCAAAGTCAACAATGAACAGGAAGTTCTTAGTAAATTAGTAAAGGATAAATTTATCGTTTCTTTGCGAGGCGGAGGAATCAGAGTATCACCGCACTTCTACAATACAATCGACGAAGTGGACAGTTTCGTTTCAAAACTAAAATCTCTAATTAAATAAAAGAACGTACGGGATGAAGAAAATTTTTGTCATATCTATCTCCTAGTCCTTAATCTTGGATTAGTGATTTCGTCAATTGCGTATCCAATAAATACGAATGCTAAACTAAAGATCATGATAGCCAACCCAGGGGGGATCACCCACCACCATGCTAGGGCGGTAAAAGCGCCTGCATCCCTAGCATTTTGAAGCATTCTTCCCCAACTGGGCAACCTAGGATCACCTAATTGCACAAAGCTTAACCCGGCCTCTGAAAGGATGGCTGAAGGCACGCTGAGCACAAGGGCTACAAAGGCTGTGGGAAGAATGGCTGGTATCATGTGCTTAAAGATAATATATGACTTGGTTGCTCCCGCAGCGA
>QMYO01000507.1 GCA_003662715.1 Candidatus Bathyarchaeota archaeon
ATGAATTCTTGAATAATTATTCTCTCGTCTACTTCCCTTATTCTCTTTAGAGCCTTCTGAAGTTGTGATGCTGTGTCTGCCCGAAAGATGCCTTCACTCCCACTTTTGCTAGAAGGCTTGACGATAACTGGGAAACCGCAATCTGGCCATGGCTTTGGCGTAGGGATATTCAAATCTAGTAGGAAATTCTCAGCCTTTAGCTTATCCGAGGTAATCCAAAAAGCGGCATTATCTTGCATAAAAGGAATATTTAACTCTCTACAAAGCTTTTCAGAGCGCGCCAATGCCTTTTTATTTTCATTAGCAGGTAACACAGCATCGACTCTTTTCAAGATTTTCTTCACATAGCTGACTTCTTTTGCGACATCCAAAATGTAATTTTCATTGGCTAAGGTTAAAGCGGGCGCATGAGCATCCTTATCTATTAAAACACTCTCGTATCCCGCCTTTCGGCAAAGATACGCAGCCTCTATTCCTTGAAGACGCCCTCCAAGTATCCCTATGCGCACATTGATCGCCTATTAAATTCAAACTCGCATCTTAAAAACAATATGATGAATAAAAAGGGTAAAATCCTTAAGAAAAACTGCATGCATTCCAGACTGAATAGAGCACCATTGACAGATAGGCATATAAATTTAGAAATTTGTAGGAATGACCATAACATAAAAATGGATGAAGGTCTAGGAAATTCCAATTCCTAGAATTTTCTTAATGACTTTAGGTGCTTCTACGCTATCTATGGCATAGGATGCTCCAATTTCTTCTGCCCATTCTTTCGACGCCGCTACACCACCAACTATATACTGGACTTTACCCATAAGACCTTCACTTTTCAAAGCTTCTGCCAACTCTTTTTGCTTTAACGCCGTAGTTGTTAACATCGCAGAAGCGCCCACTACGTCAGCGTTGACCTCCTTAATTTTGTCAATAAAGGTCTTTGTTGGAACATCTGTTCCAAGATCGAAAATCTCGAAGCCCTCTGCTATTAGCATAGCAATGACTATGTTTTTGCCTATATCATGGACGTCTCCTTCCACCGTTCCTATAACTACTTTGCCTAGGCTCTTTCGTACTTCTTTACGCTTGATTATTTCCGGCTCAAGCAATTCCTTTAAGGCCTTCTGCACTATGTCAGCGCTGGACACAAGGTTTGTTAACCAAAATTCACCGCGTTCAAACTTGTCGCCAACGATTTTTAAGCCTGCTCCTATTCCTTTGTTGATAATTTCGCTTGGGCTCACTCCAAGATTTAGAGCATTCTTTATCGCATCCATCAACCCTTGCTCATCAGCGTCCACAACTTTTTGGATCATTTCCTCATAATTGAACTCTGTCATTCATGACTACTCCTATCTTTTAGCGTTGACTATGTGAATTCTTTTAATTGTATATAACTTTTACTTTTTGCTATTTTAGCGCTTTTTTGGTATGCTCTAAATAAAATCTTATAATGTATGGTGGAATGTAATAAAAAGACTCTATACGAAACAATTTAGATGGAGGTGAAAAAAGCTGGGGAAAAAACTGCTGCAGCTTCTTTCTAAGGAAGATATGGATAAGATTCATCGCGCCACAGTGAAGGTGCTGGAGGAGACAGGCGTCAAGTTCCTCAACGATGAGGCTTTGGATATTCTTGAAGAGAATGGTGCCATAGTGGATCGGAAAACGAAGATAGCGAAGATACCAGAGGCGGTGTTCGATGAATTCAGAAAAAAGGCTCCAAACGAATTTCCTCGATTTAATCGGAACGGCAAAAGGATTCCAATATCGAAGGACGATTTCTACATCTCGACTTTTGGCGATGGCACATATTTCACGGAACGAGATGGAACTCAGCGTCCAAGCACTCTAAAAGACATTGAAAAAATAATGATTGTCGGCGATGCATTGGAAAATGTCGACTCAGCATGGGTTGGGAGTATGCCAACGGATCTGCATCCAAATGTACAAATGATCCATTCATTGGAAGTCTTAGTAAACTACAGCCCCACCAAACCCATCGCTTTATTAGGAGAGAATGGAGATCAAATGAGATACGCAATGAGAATGGGCGCGGCGCTATTGGGCGGAATGGAAGAGCTCAAGAAGACGCCCATCGTTGTTGGTGGCGGATGGGCAACCAGTCCCCTAGTGCATGCAAAGGAGATTCTTGACTCCCAAATTATAGCCGCTAAAGAAGGACTCCCAACTGCCTGTGGAAGCATGGCTACCGCCATAACCACTGCTCCAGCAACTTTGGCGGGGACGTTGGTGGTTTGGAATGCAGAAGTCATGAGTAGCTTAGTGCTGTCGCAGATGATAGCGCCTGGAGTTCCCTTTGAAATTGAATGCTCTGGCTCAGCCGCTGACCCGCGTAAAGGATACTACCCTGTTGGAAACCCTGAAATGGCTTTGGTAAACGCTGGTTGCATGGAACTGTCTTACTACTACGATCTACCGTGCTTGATCGCTGGATGCTAGGCAGACGCCAAGATAGTCGACCCTCAAGCGGCTCATGAAAAAACAATCAC
>QMYO01000508.1 GCA_003662715.1 Candidatus Bathyarchaeota archaeon
AGGTCTGGGTAAATCAACATTTATTATTCCCTTTACTCTTCCCGGCCTCGCGGTCATAACAACTATGGTGTCGGCAAGATATACTGCTTCCATAACCGAATGTGTTACGAAAATGACTGTTTTCTTGGTTTTTCCCCATATTCTTATGAGTTCTTGTTGCATAATTTTACGTGTTTGAGCGTCCAGTGCACCGAACGGCTCATCCATTAGTACAATTTATGGGTCGTTGGCAAGTGCGCGGGCGATGACTACTCGTTGTTTCATTCAGCCTGAAAGGGTGTGTGGATAAGCATTTTCAAATCCTGTTAATCCAACCATTTTGACATATTGCATAGCTTTCTTTCTTGCCTTGTCTTTGGGCACACCAGCTACTTCAAGTCCAAACATTATGTTGCCAAGAACTGTTCTCCAAGGGTAAAGAGCTGGTTCTTGGAAAACTATTCCTCTATCTGGTCCCGGTTTTGTGATTGGTTTGCCGTTAAGCAGAATTTTCCCTTTAGTCGGCTTTTCAAACCCAGCAACCATGTAGAGAAAAGTTGATTTTCCGCATCCTGAAGGCCCAACTATTACGGTGAACTCATTTTCTTTCACTTCTAAATTGAAGTCTTTAATGGCTACAACCTTTCTTTCTCCGTCTTCGAAAATTTTCGTTATGTCAACTGCTTTCAATTTAATTTTATCTCCCAAGGTCATTCTATCCTCCTGATCATGCCCCACTTTTCAACAGTTCTTTTCTCGACGGTTCCGAGAATGAAACGGTCTATTAGAAGCCCGCCCAGCGCAATGATGAATAGTCCGGTAAACATTATGTTAGTGGCGAAAGTGGCTCTCGCAGCGTATATCATAAATCCTATTCCTCCAGTGATGGAAGCTAACATTTCTGCTCCGACTAACGCCCTCCAAGAGTACCCAATGGCGAGGCGTAACCCAGTTATTATAGAAACTAAAGCTCCAGGCAGAATAACTTTAGCGAAAATAGTTATCCTATTTGCCCCAGTCATCTTGGCCGCCCATATCAATTCTTTGTTTACACTTCTTACTCCATGCATTGTATTATAAACTATACAGAAGAAACATCCGAGAAAAATAGTTAAGATGATTGTTTCATCGCCTATCCCTATGATTATTAGAAAGAGTGGAACCCAAGCAATCGTGGGAATAGAGATTAACATGCTGAGAACAGGAGATACAAGCTTGTAAAGATGCTTACTTGTTCCCATTAAAATTCCCAGCGGGATGCCGATCGCTATGCCTATTCCGTAACCTATTGCTAAACGGTAGAGACTTCTAAGCAGATAGATTATGAGTAGGAAATTAGGGATTGATAATTGATACATGGTGACAGCTATATTGCTAGGAGAAGGGAGAAGCTTAGGGTTCAAAATTTTGAAATCAACAAGTAATTCCCAAAGTATTAGAAGAACTAAAATTGGGAAAAGGAAACGAAGCAGTTTTTTGAGTCTAAGTTTTGGAGCAACCATTAAATGGCCTCCTTTCGAACCATGCCCCACTTTTCAATAGTTCTTTTTTCTAAAAGCTTAATTAAGCCCTCAATAACAAAATAGGTGACTGCAAGCACTATTATTCCTGCGTAAATGATTGATGGCCGTAAGTATTCTCTGGCGTCGTAGATCATGAAGCCTAACCCCCAGAGAGTTCCTGCTATCATTTCAACGGCAATTATTGTTCGCCAACCTCTGGCCAAGCCAAGTTTAATTCCAGTAAAAATGTAGCCTAAGGAAGCTGGAAGTAGAACTTTGAAAAATATAGTTTTTTCGTCGGCTCCCATAGACTGAGCTGCCCATATCAACTCCTTTTTTATGCTTCTTACTCCAGCCGCAGTGTTATAGACTATTGGGAAAAAAGCGGCAAGTACACCTACAGTAAGTATTGTTGGATCACCAAACCCTAACCAAACCATGAAGATGGGCGCCCACGCTATTCCAGGAATAGGTAATGCCAAAGTAATTAACGGCTCAAAAAACCAGTAGACTTTATCGTTTTGCCCCATAAGTATTCCAAGTCCTATCCCAATCGCCAGTGCAATCAAGTATGCGTATAACAGCCTATATAAACTCGAATAGATATGAGCAAGCAGAAGAGGCATACCTGAAGGCGCTGTTTTACTAAGGAGATCATACAACACAGCGAATATTTCACTTGGTCGAGAGATCAGTGAAGGACTTAATATGTTAAGTCTAGAGAAAGCTTCCCATCCTACCAGTATGATTCCTATTGAAATAAAGAAGTAGATTATGGTCTCGATAGATTCTTTCAGTTTCATGTAAGTTCCTCTATATTGTATGTAGCTTTTAGGTTATGCCCGCTAACTGCTTGGCTTCTTGAAGGAAGCTTGTGTCCCATACTAATGTTGGTATTTTATCTATCTTTCCCTGTTGATATAGAAACTCTGCTGTGTCGTATATGGCGTCTATTATTGTCTGGTTGAACTCAATAGTGAAATCGATACGTTGAAACACTATTTTAAAGGCTTCAGGTGAAACTTCTATTC
>QMYO01000509.1 GCA_003662715.1 Candidatus Bathyarchaeota archaeon
AATGTTCCGTCAATTTTTCCATAAAGATTTTTAATGTAAGCTATCACTTCTTGGGCGCTGTTGGCTGTGGAATAACTACTTTAAAGTCGATATTGTCGAGAAGATTGAACAGAGTTCCTTCTTTCTTCTCAATAATTTTCCCTTTGAGTATGTTTCTTCCACACTGAAAAACCGCTTCATTTCCAGCTTTAGCTTTACCTCTTCTTAACTCAACTGTTTTCAACCCTCTTTCTATCCATTCAAAAACTTCTTTCTTAACCATAAACAATGGCATATTATTCACTTGGTCCACATATTGTATTAGCACATGCTTTCGTTTTTCTCTTTTTCTGGAAAAGAATCGTTGCGGTTAAGGTGGATAGTAGAAACAAAGCGAGAATGGTGGCTGATGGGAACTCTGGAATTGCTTCTTTATGAACGTAGAGCGTCCATGTGTAGGGGTTGAATTCGTTGTCGTAGTTTTTGATTACTGCAACGTCTTCAACTAGGAGTGCCTTGTTCACGTTTATGTAATGTGTGGAATTGTATTCAACATAGACTACGCAGATCCACCTGCCATATTTGTCTTGGCCATAAACATCATCTATGTCTAAGTAAACAAGCTCTCCATCTATCAGCGAGGTAAGAAAATCTTTAGCCTCGTAATACCCGTATTCGCCGTATTCAGGCGCGTCAACATCAGCCAGCCTGATTCTCTCGCCAGAAGCCGCATCAAAGGTATCACCGTCAATGACTTTGCTGACAACAACAGAAGCATCAATCTCTCCAGAAGAAGCATAAACAGCCAAACAAAAGCTTATCAAGCAAACAATAACTAAAAAAGAATTTAATATCTTGTACATTGTTATACGCCATTTCCATTTCTATCATTCTAATTATTAAATATCTTCTATTACCTCACTAATCAAATAGTATATTATGGCTTCTCTCCAATTCATACATTGTGGGAAGCTGTAGTTTTTGTTTTTTAGAATTTTTTTGGTTATTTCTGTTAGCGCTTTTAATGTGCAGTAGAAGAAGATTTCTCCCCCAAGTATTGGGTAGACATAGGGCTCTACGTTTATCCATCCCGTCTTTTTGTTTTTGTCTCCTGTTCTGGTTTTCAAATATCTTAGGGAATATCTCAAGAAGTAGCTGTTTTTGCGGAGGCGCTTTTCCAAAACGGTTTTCAGTTTCTTTGACGGATATAGCGACATTTTGATTTCTGGTTCGCCGAATAGAATGTATATGATGCAGTTGAGGAAGGTTTGGCCCCGGGCTTTGCTGTAATCTATTTTGTAGCTTCCTTTGTGGCTTCGGTAAACGCTTTCCATTAGCCAGTTTTCAAAGTATTTCCGTAGGTTCAGAAAACCTTTTTCGGACAAGAATTCTTCAACTTCTTTTATCCTGTTCAGCGTGATGTTTCCGCGTATATAATTAAGAACTTTAGCTTCTGATGGTGGGATTTCCTTTGTTTCCATAAACTTTGCTTCCTTTCATGTTTGAGAGGTTTTTTGCTTGAGTAGTTTGTTTAGCCTTAAGATTTTGGCTGAGAGGATGGTTGCTATGATTCCGCCAGTAGTTAGGGGGGCTCCAAAAGTTACGTCGCTGAAGAAAAGGTAGAATAGACCTGAGAATAGTAATAACGCGCTGAGGAACCAGTCTAAGGCTAAAATTGTTTTACCTATCCTTTCCGAGAACGGCTTGCGGCTTTCCAAAAGATCTGCCAAAAGGTCAAATTTTATACCAATTAGGTACATGAGGATTATGACAGCTGATATTAGATAAGGATTCCCTAAGCCGGAAAAATAGGTTATGATGAAAGCTATGAAAGCGAAGACAGAAATTCCATAGAGGGTAGAAGATATTTTTCTGAAAATAAGCATAAACCCACCCTCGGAGAACTAATTTTAGAAACAGGTATTTAGACCTTCCTTAATGTTCGAAAATGTTCGTTTTCTATTCAAAAACGCCGAATTTGAACGTAAAAATTGAAGAATAGCCATTTTTTACATTCTTGAGCATAAACTCTTTTATGTTTAACCGTGTTTTTAGTCATAGCTGTAAAAATTTTTATGGGCAACCGAAGGGTTTCGAAGTGTTTAGTTTGGGTTGTTATGGGTTTTGGAAGCTTAGGGTCATAGTTTTCCTCTTTTATTTTAATAGTAATGGTTTGCCGCGTTTTTTGGAGGTTGTATTTTCTATTTTTGTTTAAATGTTGGCAGAAACTTCTCGGCTTAGTTTTGTTATTATGGCTTTTTCGGGTTTTTTCGTCGTTTTTGAGTTAGAAATGTAGAGTTGCGAAGTCTAAAATTCTTGAAATAGGCTTTCTGGAAAGTTAGATAATCCTGTTTTGTCTAATTGTTGTGTGTAGGTGTGGTTGACTTGTTTGGCGGAACTTCAAGTGTTGGAAGGTTTAAACGTAGCCCCCGCTACGAAGCCCTAGAGGAGGCTGTGTCTCTTTTAAGGTCTAAGGGCGTGGATCCTGGAAGCGTTTTACAAATTGTTTCCAGGGCTAACCACTGCAATGT
>QMYO01000510.1 GCA_003662715.1 Candidatus Bathyarchaeota archaeon
CGTATTAACTGGCCGCACGAATTCTTTTGGACTAGGAATCGCTGATTTTTGGTTGATTAAGGTCGATTCTTCTGGAGATCACCAATGGAACAAAACATACGGCGGAACTGGTGTTGATGCCGCACGATGTGTAGTGCAAACAAGTGACGGAGGATACATATTGGCCGGTGAAACAAATTCTTTCGGAGCAGGAGACAGTGATTTTTGGTTGATTAAAACTGATAGTATGGGAAACATGGAATGGAACAAAACATACGGCGGAACCCTTGCAGAGAGTGCCTTCTCTGTAGTGGAGACAAGTGATGGGGGATATGCACTAGCTGGTCGTACAAGATCTTTCGGAGAAGGTCGTTTGGATTTTTGGTTGATTAAGGTCGATTCTTCTGGAGATCACCAATGGAACAAAACATACGGCGGAACTGGAAATGACCCTGCACACTCTATGGTGGAAGTGAATGTATTGGAGACTGGCGATGGGGGATATGCACTAGCTGGTTTTACGCTGTCTTTTGGGGCAGGAGGCCAAGATGGTTGGTTGATTAAAACTGATAGTATGGGAAACATGGAATGGAACAAAACATACGGCGGAACTAAAAATGATGTTTTGAATTCTGTAGCCAAGACTGGCGATGGGGGATATGCACTAGCTGGTTTCACAGAATCATTTGGGGCAGGAGGCCAAGATGGTTGGTTGATTAAGGTTGCAAGTCCCCCTGAATACACCCTCACAATTGATAGCTCACCCGTCGGGATCGCGTTTAAAGTTGACAATAAGTCCCAGAAAACACCTTGGCTTGGAACGTACAAGCAGGGCATTTCAGTTAGTCTAGAGATGCCTGAGATTTATGCTGTTGGCGATTCAAGATACTATTGGAACCGATGGAGTGACAAAGATACCAGCCGTTCAAGAACGATTATTATGAACACAAATATCACACTAACTGCCTACTACGGATATCCTCCGGTTGCAAATTTCATATGGAGTCCCTCTCTACCGAAAGTCGACGAGCCGTTGATTTTTGACGCTTCAACTTCATTGCTGGGCTGGAACGGTACCCACACAATGCCTATAACAGAGTATAGATGGAACTTCGGCGACGGAAACACTACAACGACCAGCACACCAATCGTACACCACAGCTACAAAACTGCTGGGAACTATTACGTGACATTAACTACTCATGCACCAGGAGCCACACCTGAAACAAACTCAACAACTCACAAAGTAACCGTATTTTCTATACCAGTTGGAGGTTATTCAATTCCAATAAAAGAGTCAGCTAGGACAAAGCCGTTAGCACCCTACGTAACCATAGGAGCAATCTTGACAGTAGCGCTCACAATAGTTAGTTATAAGACACGTAGAAGAACAGCGCGATCCCAAGAAAAATGCAGTTGACACGAAATATCCATACGTCATCAACTTCAGAGAAAGAGTTTTATCGACGTTTTTTTAGCACATTAGAAAGATATGTGACTTATAGATAACAAGCTGGAGTAAACAGAACCATTGTATCCTCGAACTTTTCTTTACCTCAAAAATCCTTTGTAACTACCATTGCCCTTTTCGGTTTGTAGGTCTTGATGAAACTTCTTAGGCTTTTTGTGATTTTCGGTTGCTTATAAGTCTGATATTTTACTTCTATAGGGATTATTTGCTCGTTTAATCTAAGAATAAAATCAACTTCGGCCTTTGCTATAGTTCTCCAATAGTTTATCGTGTTACTTGGGAAGCTGTTTCTTAAGCTTAGTAAGATGAAGTTCTCTATTACGGCTCCAACGTCTGTCCTTTTTTCCAACGGATTGATTGCCTATTATATAGTTTCTGAGGCCTAAGTCGAAGAAGTAGACCTTGGGATTTTTCTTCAGTTCTGTGATAGGGTTTTGATAAAACGGTTTGATGATTTTGATGATGTAGGTTTCTGATAGAATGGAGATTATTCTTTTTACTTCTTTGTAGTAGCTTTGGCATGTAGAGCAAAGTTCAGTGTAGTTAAGCAAGTTTCCAATTAGAATGGAAAGAGCCCTCTGAATTTTCCAAACGCATGTTTAGCTTTCTAACATAAGCACCTAAAAACTTAGGTGATAAACAGAAAAAGTCTCCATAACCGTTATCTGCATAAAGTTGGATAAGAAATGGGAGTTTGTGAGAGAATTCTTCATTTCTAGTATAGAATGAGCTAGCCACGGTAATTTACCAATTCAAGAGAGCAAATGTATTTTAAAATTTTCTCAATAAAATGGCGGATGAGGGACGCAAGTTTTCTATTGTTGCTTTAGGGAAGGAGGGAGAAGGGAGAGGTTTGCGTTAACTTGCGCTTACGCCCAGAATTGTTGGAGGTAAATGGTGTTAGAAAAGTTTATGAAACATTGTTTCAGTTTAATTTGGCTTCTGAATCCTAATTTATGATAGAACAGGAAAGGAAACATCCCTTAAAACTTTGATAGAGCAAACAGAAGATGGAGATGAAAATCGTGAAAGGGAAAAAAGCATTTATAAGGGTTGAGC
>QMYO01000511.1 GCA_003662715.1 Candidatus Bathyarchaeota archaeon
ACCCCACACCGCTAACCATGGGATGAAATCTGTTTTTTATGAGAATATAATACCATCTAGGGAAGAGATTGAAAAAACCCTGAGACCCGCTTTGGTTACGTTTGGTTTACAACTTAAAAGAGACAAGAAGCAAGAGGCTTTTAAAGAAAGGTTATTCGAGAATGAAGTCGCGCAGGTTTTCTCTACGTGGGAAGCGAGAAAACGTCGTGAAGAAAAAATCTTGAATGACTACAGACTTCTAGGAAGCAATACCCATTTTTCTTCCTTTGAATTTCCAGAAGAAGACTACACCGATTATCTACGTCGCAAAACATACCTATCGGGTCCCATAAGACGAATCCTAAATAAACTTCGGCTTCTAAAAAACCGTTACGGCGACGACTTTAGACATGAGGAAGGAGTACTCGATTTACAAGAAGCAATACAAGTAGTTGCTAGTAAAAGTAGACGTACAGATGTTTTTACCCAAGAAGAACTGCAAACCATGGTAGAGGCTTGGGTGATACTAGTCGACACAAGTCGCAGCTTAAACTTCTTCACAGGAGAGATTCGAGGCATCGTTTTATGCCTAGCCGAAGTAGCAAATGAACTCTTCGTAGACAAAACTTCTTGGAGCATCCTCGCTTTCAGCAACAAATTTTACGTAATCAAAGATTTTTCAGAAATATACTCCAACCGCGTACGCGCAAGAATAGGAGGATTGAAACATAGCGGAGTAACCTATTTGCCAGACGCCATAACGCTATCGGCTGAAGCTTTGAAAAAACGTAACGAGGACTCCAGAGTCCTTGTAGTTGTGTCCGATTTTTTTCCGTCGGGTTATGAAGATATTGAAGAAGAATTAGTTGAAGTGGTGAAAAAAACTGAGAGGTCTGGCATCGGTCTTATCGGAGTAGGAGTTAACAGTAGAGCGGTAAAAGACTATTTTCGAATACATTGCATAGTTGAAAACCCGTATGAGTTGATGAAAAAATTTGCTAAAGCCTTTATAGAATACACTTCACTCATGTAGTTATATCGTTTCATGTGCCTTTCTAATGCATATTACGATATGGAGAGGATTCTAGTCTCTGGGTCCCTTGTGAGCTTTATTTTGGACAATTTCACGATGACGCCTTCAAGGGTGTTGTGCACTATTGCTTTTTTTAAGTGTCCTCCAAGCGCGGTTGTGTCTTCTTTCGCTAAAACTACGTGTAAGTGAAAGAAGGTTTCGTCATTGCGTAGGGAGATGTTGCCTGAGAGGGATAGAAGTTCTACTGGTTTGTTGAATTTGGTTGTTACATAAGTTGCTTTTTCACGAGAGTAGAAGCTGATTTCAAAGTTGCGGAGCATTCCGATGCCGTTAAGGATTATTCCTGACTGAATCTTATGTTCCTTCGTAACTCGCTTCAAACTTTCAATGACGTCTTTTCCGTCTTCAAATCTGAAAACAATCAGGTTCCCTTCTTTTTTAAAAGACAAGTCTAATCACCTTCCATATTAATTATTGAATTCTTCACGGGCTTTCCATATTTCAAGATTGTGATAGTTATTGGCTCAGACAATTAATGAACAACAAATTAACAGAGTTTAAGCAGAGTCACCTATCAGCATCATCCTACAGTTTAGCGTCAGTTGCGCATGATACACACTTCTTTTTTTAAATACATCCATCAGCACAACCGTTTGGAGGCTAAACCAAATGTCAACCGTTATCGAAGAGGAAGTATACAAGGAGGAAGAGGAAGAAACACGACCGTTGAACGCTGAAGAAGTTACTTTGATAGCAACCGAGTTTTTGAGGAGACTTGGGAACAGGCGGGGACTTAAGCCGATAAAAGCTTCCCTGCAAGGAGAAAAATACATTGTTGAAGTCGGATTGAAAAAGAAGACCGCTACGGTGGAAATTGATGCGATGAATGAGGAGATTTTGCAATATGAAATAAAAACCATAGCAGAAGAGACACCGTCTTTCTTTCCTTTAACTCGAAAAAATATACTTTTGATATGCGGAATTGTGGCTATGTCAGTATTTGCTTCCAGTCTGCTAGGTATTCAATCATTCATCGGAAGCATATTCTAGCGACAAGCGACCAGTTAGATTATCGTATCAGTAATTCACATAGCCTTTACTTGTTGGAAAAGGCACGTCGCATAAACATATTTGAAATCTACATTTAGGGTTCATAATACTTTTTAGACAACCAAAAGTTCCACTAGAACGGTGAGAAATATGCAATCTCGCACAGGAAGATTGAATGCTACAGAAGTTTTGAGAACCCTTCCTCCGAATGAAGCATTTTATTTCTTCGAAGATATAGATAAGTACACTGGGAAATCCGCTTCCAGTCTAGCTGAGTTCTGCGATATGACGAAAACCATCGACAAGAAATCCATAGTTTTCCATTTCAAACGCCGTGACTTTGAGAGGTGGATTAAAGAAACTTTGCGTGACCCAAAGCTTGCTAAAAGAATCAGCAGCATAAAGAAAATAAAATCTGGAGAAAGACTGAGGACTCAGATATACAA
>QMYO01000512.1 GCA_003662715.1 Candidatus Bathyarchaeota archaeon
AATTGGCGGTGGAGTCCTCAAGTCGCCTTTAAGCTTCCAGCCTACGGCACCGTAATAGCCTTCTTAGCTTATATTTTGCGAGACCTTAAATTTTTCACGGTTAAATTTTTTACGTGGGTTCATTTTAAATTAATGATGTTGTCTCTTAATGTGGAGTGGCCTAAAATAGATTGTAAAAGAAAGAGAAGGAGGAGACTATGAAGAGAGCTTTGGGATTAATTCTTGTAGCTGCTGGAATGCTGATGCTTTTTACTCCTTATGTACAGCAGGCGGTAATTGAAGTTTATGCGCCTCAATCACCCACGGTCACGTGGACAAACCTTGGAACAGCCGATTCGCCGGCAGTTGCTTTGGCGGGGACAAGCTTTACCCCCCAAATCAAGGTGCAATGCTCGGGTAGCCCAAGCTATTCTGGCGGAAGCATGCAGGGTTACATTGACGGCCGGCAAGTTGCAATATATATTGATGGGGCGCCTCCAGAAATGACGTTTTCGCTTATAAGCATCAATCTTGAAAGCAGAATCTACGAATGCAGATTTTACATAGTGTTCGTTGACCCAGATAGCGGAGACAAGTGGACACTTGACTACACAGGCTACGTGAAGGGAACATCAATACAGGTTAAATGGTACCTTGTAACTGAAAGAGAGGAAATAGACCTGTCCGCTCTTGGAACCTACGAAGTTAAAAGGGTTCCCGCAGGACCCATGAAGTTTAAGATGGTTCCAGTTTCAGGCGGGGAATTCATCAGCAACACCATAATTAAGATTTGGACGCAGGACCAGACGCTTGGCAGAGGAGTCGAATACGAAAACTTAAAGAACGTTGCGCCGAAACTCACATTAACACTTACTAAAGCATCAGACGGAAACTGGTATGCCGACTGGAACCCGACTGAAGGAGTCTACATAGTCTACGGATTCGTATATTCAGGCAGCTCAGAGTTTAGAACTTTGTCAATAGTCTTAGGCTTAGGCAGGGCAGAAATAGAAAAGCCAATTGACTGGTGGACAATCACGGGACTCTGCATACTATTAATCGGAGCAACACTTATAATTCAAGGAAGAAAAATGTAACCTACTCGCGGCGGGCCAGCGTAAAAGCAAACCCCCTTCCGAACCTTCAACCCCAAACCTTTTATTTTTTAACCCTAAATTTTTAAACGAAGGGTAATGTTAAGTCCACAGGGCCTAGTCGCTCTGATTGTGCTAGGTATGATAGGATTCATGCTTTTGCTTAGTAGGCTTTTTACGAAATTTTGGCTGTATGCGCTTTTGCTTTCTCCTTCTTGGGGCATAACAATCTACAATGTGATTCAAGCCGTAACTAACGGAGAATCCGTCGAGAACATTCTTTTTAATCGTGCAACAGGACTAATCTTCTTCCTAGCCCCCATAGATGAGTACTTGATAACTGACCCAACCCTCTGCATTTACGGCGCAGCACTACTCGGAATATGGGCCTACATAATACTAATTTCATGCAAAGACCTTCTTGGAAACTGGATGCTTCCAATCGCCCCGCTTATATTTTGGCTGTTCGGAAAAGGCTTAACAAACACAATGAACACACTTTCAGGCTGGCTTCCAAGCTGGCTGCTTGCATTTAGCGGACTGCCCCTAATCCTGCTGATATGCGCCCTTATAGGAGTCGTAGTATTACTTGCCAAGCGAAAAAGGTGAAAACTTAGACGTGAAAATAATCGAGTATCTCCTAAGAAATAGCAGGAAGACTGCGCCGCAAATCGCTAAGGCTATAGGAACCCCAACCTCAACAATAGAGTATAGATTGAAAAATCTAGTTGAAAAAGGCATCTTGCTGGTTGAAACCCCGAAATCTTCAGCCATAAGAAAATACGGAAGAAAATACTACATCAACCCAAACGTAAAGCCTAACCCGCGAAAAACAATGTTTCTCATACTCTTCACGGTTGGTCTTGCGCTTAGCGGTCTAGTTTTAATCCCAACTGCTCCGCTGGCATCGTCAATTCTGCTGCTTCCATCAAGCGTTCTAGGCGTAATGTATGCCGTCCAAAAGTACATTCTTGAAATACGCAATCAAGCCAGACTAATCCTCAATTCCGCCTAGATTGACACTCTCCTCACTTAAGTGGGGAGATTCTCCGCTTTTTGGTGTAGGGGCTTGGTGGTCACAGACCGCCTCTACACCTTCATGCGGAGTTAAGGGCTGTGTCAATTCAGCCCCGCCCCTAAGCATATAGCCTAGGGACAACTTAGCTATGTTAATGGCTCCGTTCAGGTCAGCGTTATACTCCAAACCACAGTTAGGACATTTGAATATTCCTTGGCTCACCCTCTTACCTTTCTCTCCACACCTATGGCATGTTTTTGAGGTGTTGAATTCTGGAATTGCCAATACGGGTATGCCTTCCCATTCAGCCTTATACTTGATGTATTGGGTCAGGCGGTAGTATGGCATTCGATTAACTATGCGATTCAGAGTTTTCCCTCTATTCTTCCTGCGTATCCCTTTTAGATTGCCTATCAC
>QMYO01000513.1 GCA_003662715.1 Candidatus Bathyarchaeota archaeon
CATTATAGTAATAACAAGAATGAGGAGGTGGAGGGATGGCAACTGCTGCTGCCGAGAAGATCGACTTCAGTATGAAGCCCAAGGGGCTTAAGGCAGGAGTAGTTGCCAATTTCCCCTTCACACCGAAAAGGTATGATGATCACGATCACACAAATCTGAAAACATGTGGAATTTACAAACTACTTCCAAAACCGATGAAAAAGGAAGTGGAGAAGAATTTACATTTGTTAGAATACCTGCACATTCTACCTTTGGATAAAATTGGAATTCCGAAGTACTTTCCCAAATTAGAGAAAAAGCATGGAGAAATGGAGAATCCGAACCTGATATATCCTGCGAGTGAACAAATTTACATTCATATCTACCCCGACAAAAACGATGTCAGAAATTTCTACATCCCCATAGAGCCGACGCTGCTCACAGGTGTGGAGGAATTGGTTAAAGAGGTTGAGATCAGACTGGTTGATTATCTCACAGACATAGACTTTGACCCTTCAGATTCAGAGGAGAAGGAGAAAATCTTGAAAAAGGCGTTGAGGGAGATATGCGTAATTACAAATGGCAGGAAAGTTGATGAATTCATCAACGACAATGGTGGGTTTTTAAAGCTGTTTGTTAAAAGCAAGGACAATGGAAATGGCATGAATGACAAAATATACGTTACAAGGGAGCAGTTTAAAGCTTTAGAGTACGCGATAATAAGGGATAAGGTTGGTTTAGGGGTTCTTGAGCCTTATATTAGGGATAAGTACATTGAAGATATTACTTGCAATGGGCTCGGTCCAATATTCATTGAACACAAGGTTTTCAAGGGATTGAAGAGTGTAATTGAGTTTAGAGAAGAAGAGACGCTTAACAAATTCATAATAAGGCTTGCAGAGAGGATAGGAAAGCCCATAACGTATAAAGACCCCATTGTCGATGCAACGTTGCCTGATGGGTCGAGAATTAACATAGTTTATGGAACGGACATAAGCAGAAATGGCAGTAATTTCACCATAAGAAAGTTCAATGAGACGCCATTCAGTGTTTTGCAGATTATTGAGAGTGGAACGATGGACTACATGATTGCTGGCTACTTGTGGCTTTTAATTTCTGAGGGCATGAGTGGATTTATATGTGGTGAAACGGCAAGCGGTAAAACAACCACACTCAACGCCATTACCGCATTCATCTCTCCTGATGCAAAGGTTGTTTCAATTGAAGATACTCCCGAATTGCAAGTTCCACACAAAAACTGGACGAGAGAGGTTACAAGAGGTAGCACTAGGGGTGGCGCAATCGGAGAGGGGAGCGGTTCAGACGTTACAATGTTTGATCTGCTGAAAGCGGCTTTGAGGCAGAGACCGAACTATATACTGGTTGGTGAGATCAGAGGTGTTGAGGGCAACATAGCATTTCAGGCTATGCAAACTGGACACCCTGTCATGTCCACATTCCATGCAGCCACTGTTGAGAAGCTTATACAGAGACTTACCGCTGAACCGATAAATGTTCCAAAGACGTACATTGACAACTTAAACTTCGTTTTAATCCAAAGTGCGGTTAGGAGACCCGATGGAAAGCTTGTAAGGAGGGTCTTGAGTGTTAATGAGATCGTTGGCTACAATCCGCAAAAAGGTGGTGTATCGTTCATTGAAGCGTTCTCGTGGGATCCTGTTACGGACACGCATGTTTTCAATGGTTATGGTACCTCTTACTTGTTGGAACAAAAAATTGCGACGAGGCTTGGCATTCCAGCAAGTAAGAAGAGAGTGATTTACGAAGAGGTTGAAAAAAGGGCAAAGATCCTGCAAAAATTACATGAAGAAGGGGTCACGAATTTCTACGATTTATTCCACACTTTGGCGAAGATTAGAAAGAGTGGATTGCTCAAAATACAGTTTTAGGTGATTTCATGGAAGTAGCAACGATAAAAAAGTTTAGATTCGGAAGGAAAAAAGAAGAAAGCAAAGGTCTATTCCAAGGTATCCTTGAGAGAATAAAGACTCTAAAAGAAGAACTCTACATGGATAATGATTTACTTTTTATACTTACTTACATGGCTTCCATTTCTACAGCTCAAATAAGCAGAGACAAAATCTTTGAAAAAACTTCTGAAAAAAGAGAGTATGCGCCAAGCAAGTACTTCAGTAAAATTAAAGACTTGGCGCAGAAATGGCACTATGATTATGCTACAGCCTGTGAATTGATAGCAAGGAAGGTCAAGCATGAAAGGGTGAAAAATTTGCTAAATCGATTTTCGAATGCGATTTCAGCAGGAGAACCAGATAGGGAGTTTCTAGAAAAGGAATGGAAAGTATTCAAGACTGTAAGAAAGGATGAATTCGAGAGGTGTTTGGAATCTTTAAGAAAGTGGACTGATGCCTATACGGCGTTAACGGTTTCAACATCCTTGGTTTCAATAGTAATTCTGTTATCGGTAATAATATACAAAGTTGGCGATCCTGCCCAGACTTTGTACACAACTGCGTTTTTCATACTTTTAATATCGTTTATGGG